>NZ_JBOICG010000166.1:0-8572 GCF_050739995.1 Pseudomonas sp.
GTTTTGAGCTGAACAGCGCGCCGTTGTTTCGCCTGATGCTGGTACGCGGTGCGGGTACGACCTGGCACCTGATCTTCACCAGTCATCACATCCTCATGGACGGCTGGAGCAACGCGCAGTTGCTCAGCGAAGTCATCGCCCACTATGCGGGCCACGCACTGCCAGCGCCGATGGGCCAGTTCCGTGATTACCTGGGCTGGCTGCAACAGCAGGTGTCGGGCGAAGGTTTCTGGAAGGCGGCCTTGGCGTCTTTGCAAACGCCCACTCTGTTGGCGGATGCGCTGCGTGCACCGGCCGACGGCCTGGGCATGGCTGACCATCATGTGGCCCTCGGCGCAGCGTTCACCCAGCGTCTAGGCGCCTGCGCCCGTCAACACAAAGTCACCCTCAACACCCTGTTGCAAGGGGCCTGGAGCCTCCTGCTGCAACGCTACACCGGCCAGGCGTGCGTGGCTTTCGGCGCCACTGTGGCCGGGCGGTCGGCGCCGTTGCCAGGGATCGAGCAGCAACTGGGCCTGTTCATCAACACCTTGCCGATCATCAGCGCGGCCTCGCCGGCCCAGCCGGTGGCCGACTGGCTCGATGAACTGCAAGCCCTGAACCTCAGCCTGCGTGATCACGAGCATGTGCCGCTTTACGACATCCAGGGTTGGGCCGGTCAACAAGGCACCGCACTGTTCGACACCTTGCTGGTGTTTGAAAACTTCCCGGTGGCCGAAGCGCTGAAACAAGGTGCACCTGCCGGCCTGGGTTTCGGCAAATTGCACAACCATGAACGCACCCACTATCCGCTGACCCTGGGCATTGAACTGGGCGCCAGCCTGCGCCTGGAGTTCAGTTACGACCGTAGCCGTTTCAGCGAGCAGCAGGTCGCGCAATTGAGCGCCAACCTGCAGCACCTGTTGCTGCAAATGATGGCCGACGCCCGTGCGCCGCTTGGCAATCTGCAACTGCTGGATGAAACCGCGCAGCACCGCGTGCTTGCTCTCAGTCAATCCGCGGCGACGGCTCAACGTCGCACGCTGGTCCATGAGCGTATCGCCGCTCAAGCCCACGCCACACCCGATGCCTTGGCGGTACAGGCAGGCAGTGTGCGGTTGAGCTATGCCCAGCTCAACGAACGCGCCAACCGCCTGGCTCATCGCCTGCTGGAACTGGGCGCAGGCCCCAGCCAGCGCGTGGGCCTGGCCGCCCGGCGTGGCCCGCAACTGATCGTCAGCCTGCTGGCGGTGCTCAAGAGCGGCGCGGCCTACGTGCCGCTAGACCCGAACTATCCGGCCGAACGCCTGGCCTACATGCTGGCCGACAGTCGCCTGGATCTGTTGCTCAGCGAAACCGGCTTGCTGAACGACCTGTCGCTGCCCCAAGGGCTGACCCGCGTGGACTTCAGCGCAAGTGGCGATGAACTGGCCGGCTACCCCGTGAGCCCTCCACTCAACCGGGCGACGGCGGCCGATCTGGCCTACGTGATCTACACCTCCGGCTCCACCGGCCAGCCAAAAGGCGTGGCCATCGACCACGGTGCCCTCGGCCAATTCTGCGACAGTGCCGAAGGCTACAGCCGCCTGACTGCCGAGGATCGCGTGCTGCAATTCGCGACCTTCAGCTTCGACGGCTTCGTCGAGCAGTGCTACCCGCCGCTGTGCGTGGGCGCGGCGCTGATCATGCGCGGCGATGAACTGTGGGATGCCGGGCAACTGGCCCGGGAAATCGTCGAGCAGGGCGTGACCCTGGCTGACTTGCCGGCGGCCTACTGGTACTTGCTCGCCAAGGAATGCGCCGTCGACCGTCGTTCCTTGGGCAACCTGCGCCAGGTGCATGTGGGCGGTGAAGCCATGTCGGTGGAAGGCCTGCGCGCCTGGCACGCTGCGGGGTTGGGCGGCGTGCGCCTGGTCAACACCTACGGGCCGACTGAAGCCACTGTGGTCTCCAGCGTGCACGACTGCCAACTGGTCGACGCCAGCGATGCGTTCGGTGTGCCGATTGGGCAGGCGATTGAGGGCCGTTCGCTGTATGTGCTCGACAGTGGTTTTGAATTGCTGGCCACCGATGGCGTCGGCGAGCTGTGCATCGGCGCCGAAGCCGGCCTGGCCCAGGGTTACTTTGATCGCCCGGCACTGACCGCCGAACGCTTCCTGCCGGACCCGTTTTCCTCCATGCCCGGTGCACGGCTTTATCGTAGCGGCGACCTGGCCCGCTACAACGCAGCGGGTGCCCTGGAATACGTCGGGCGCATCGACCATCAAGTGAAGATTCGCGGTTTCCGTATCGAAATCGGCGAAATCGAAGCCAGCCTGCAAGCCCTGGCCCCAGTGCGCGAAGCAGCGGTGATCGCCCAGCCGAGCGCAACGGGGGCGCAATTGGTGGCGTATGTCGTCGCCGCCCAGGACCAGAGGCTAGATACCCAGGCCCTGGCGAACACCCTGCGTCAATCCCTGCCGGATTACATGGTGCCGGCCCATTGGCAGGTACTGGATGCCTTGCCCCTGAACAACAACGGCAAACTCGACCGCCGCGCACTGCCGACGCCGAACCTGAACCTGACGCAACACGCCTACGTGGCACCTCACAGCGTCCTGCAAATTCAACTGGCGGCCATCTGGCAAGCCGTGTTGCAGGTCGAGCAGGTGGGGCTGAACGACCACTTCTTCGAGCGTGGCGGCCATTCGTTGCTGGCCACCCAAGTCATTTCCCGGGTGCGCCATGCACTGTCGCTGGAAGTGCCACTGCGCACGCTTTTCGAACAGCCGACCCTCGAAGCGTTCGCAGCAGCCTGCGCGGGGCTGCAGGCCGACACCACACCTCCGCTGGTGGCCGTGGAGCGTAACCAGCCGCTGGCGTTGTCCTTTGCCCAGGAGCGCCAATGGTTCCTCTGGCAACTGGACCCAAGCAGCGCCGCTTACCACGTGCCCAGCGCCTTGCATCTGCGTGGCTCGCTGGACATCGCCGCGTTGGAGCTGGCTTTTCAAGCGCTGATGCAACGCCATGAGCCGTTGCGCACTACCTTTGTGGAAGAGGGCGAGCAGGCCTGGCAGGTGATTCACCCAAGCCTGTCGATTGCTATCGAGCATCAGTCGGTCGACGCTTCGAACATTGAGCACGCGGTATCCCAAGCCATCCAGCGTCCGTTCGACCTGCGCAACGGCCCGCTGATGCGCGTCAATCTGCTGGCCGTCGCGGCTGATCACCAAGTGCTGGTGATCACCCAGCATCACATCATCTCCGACGGCTGGTCGATGCAGGTCATGGTCGACGAACTGGTGGCGCTCTATCAGGGCCACGCTCAATTGCCGGCGCTGCCGCTGCAGTACGCCGACTATGCCGTGTGGCAGCGTGGCTGGATGGCGGCCGGGGAAAAACAACGCCAGCTCGATTACTGGTGTGGGCGCCTGGGCACTGAACATAGCGTGCTGGAGCTGCCCCTGGACCATCCACGTCCTGCGCAGCAAAGCCATTGCGGCGCACGCCACAACCTTCATCTGGATGCCGCGTTGGTGGCCGAACTCAAGGCCTTGGCCCAGCGCCAGGACGTGACCTTGTTCATGTTGCTGCTGGCGTCGTTCCAGACCCTGCTGCATCGCTACAGTGGGCAGTCGCAGATTCGTGTCGGGGTGCCGATTGCCAACCGCAATCGCCTGGAAACCGAACGGCTGATTGGCTTCTTCGTCAATACCCAAGTGCTGCAAGCCGACCTCAGCGGGCACATGACGTTCGATCAGTTGCTGGCTCAGGTCAAACGCCGCGCCCTGGAGGCCCAGGCCCATCAAGACCTGCCGTTCGAACAGTTGGTGGAAGCGCTGCAACCGGAGCGCAGCCTCAGCCATAACCCGCTGTTCCAAGTGATGTTCAACCATCAGGACAGCCTGCGTCCAGGCCAGGTGCAGGTGCCCGGCCTGGACCTGCAGCCGGTGGACTGGGCGGCGCACACCACCCAATTCGACCTGAACCTGGAGACCGAAGAGTCGGCAGATGGCCTGTGGGCTGCACTGACCTACGCCACTGACCTGTTTGAGCCGGCGACTGTGGAACGTATGGGCCAGCATTGGCAGAATTTGCTGCGCGCCGTGGTGTGTGATGCGTCCCTGGCGCTGGATGAACTGCCGATGCTCAGCGCGCCGCAATGGCAGCAGTGGGTGAACGATTGGAACCGCAGCGATACCGCTTACCCGCGTGAGCATTGCGTCCATCAACTGTTCGAAGCCCAAGCGTTGGCCCAGCCAGACGTGGTCGCTGTGCAATTCAATGACCAGGCCCTGAGCTATGGCGAACTCAACCGGCGTGCCAATCGCTTGGCTCACCGCTTGATCGCCGCTGGCGTCGGCCCGGATGTGCTGGTGGCGGTGCATGTTGAGCGTTCGGCGGACATGGTCGTCAGCCTGTTGGCCACGCTCAAGGCCGGTGGCGCTTATGTGCCGCTGGACCCGCAGTTCCCGGCGGACCGACTGGCCTTCATGCTCGAAGACAGTCGTGCCCGGGTGCTGTTGACCCAGCCACACCTGCTGGGGCAACTGGCGCAACCGCAAGGTCTGACTGTACTGCTGGTAGAGGACGCCGAAGGCGCTGAGCACAACCCGCAGGTCAACGTCACACCAGAACACCTGGCCTACGTGATCTACACCTCCGGCTCCACCGGCAAGCCCAAAGGTGTGATGGTGCGGCATCAGGCGCTGTGCAGTTTCACCAGCGGCATGGCCGCCACCCTGCACATTGGTGCGGATGCACGGGTGCTGTCGCTGACCACGTTCTCGTTCGACATCTTCGCCCTGGAGCTCTACGTACCGCTGACGGTCGGTGCCACGGTGTTGTTGAGTGGCCAGGAAATGGCGCTCGACCCGGAAGCCATTCTCGATCTGGCTCACCAACACTCCGCCAGCGTGCTGCAAGCCACGCCGTCGACCTGGCGCATGCTGCTCGACAGCCCGCGCGCCGAGCTGCTGCATGGCATCCAATGCCTGTGTGGCGGCGAGGCGCTGCCGGCCGATCTGGCCCAGCGCCTGCTCGACCTGCAAGGGCCGGTGTGGAACCTCTATGGCCCGACGGAAACCACCATCTGGTCCGCCGCCTATCGTTTGGTTGACGCGCAGCCTTTTGTCGGGCGACCCATCGCCAACACGTCACTGTTCATCCTCAATGCCGGGCTCACCCCATGCCCGCAAGGTGCGTCGGGTGAGTTGCTGATCGGAGGCGTTGGCTTGGCGCGGGGTTATCACGCACGACCTGCGCTCACTGCAGAGCGCTTCGTGCCCAACCCCTTCGGCGCGCCGGGCGAACGCCTGTACCGCACCGGCGACCTGGCCCGTTACCACGCCGACGGCGTGGTGGAGTACATCGGCCGGGTCGACCACCAGGTCAAGGTGCGTGGTTTCCGCATCGAACTCGGCGAGATCGAAGCCTGCCTGCGCGAACACCAGGGCGTGCGTGAAGCCGTGGTATTGGCCGACAACGACCGCTTGATCGCCTACCTGGTCAGCGCGGCGCCCGACACCCAGGACGCGTACAAAGCCGCCTTGCGCGAGCGCCTGCCGGACTACATGGTGCCGTCGCACCTGCTGTTCCTCGACAGCCTGCCCTTGACGCCCAACGGTAAGCTCGACCGCAAGGCACTGCCCAAGCCCGACGCGAGTCTATCGCTCAAACACTCTGTAGCTCCGGTCAGCCCACGGCAGCAACAGGTCGCGGCGATCTGGGCCGAGGTGCTGGAAGTAGCGCAAGTCGGCCTCGACGATCACTTCTTCGAACTGGGCGGGCATTCGTTGCTGGCCACGCGGGTAGTGTCGCGGGTGCGTCAGGCGCTGGCGCTGGAAGTCGCACTCAAGACCCTGTTCGAACAACCGTTGCTGGGTGACTTCGTGCGGGCGTTGGGTGAGGAGGGCGTGACTGCGCCCGTGCTGCTCAAGGTCGACCGCACGCAACCCTTGCCGCTGTCCTATGCCCAGGAACGTCAATGGTTCCTCTGGCAACTGGACCCACACAGCGCGGCGTACCACATCCCCAGCGCTTTGCGTCTGCACGGGCCGCTGGACCTGGGCGCACTGCAGCGCAGCTTCGATACCTTGCTGGCGCGCCACGAAAGCCTGCGCACCCATTTGCGCCAGGACACCAGCGGCACGGTGCAGGTGATTGAAGAGAATGGCGTGATCGACATCGCCCAGGCCGACACGGAATACGCGGACCTCAAAGCCCGGGTGGCCGACGAGGTAGCGCGTCCGTTCGACTTGCTGCGTGGGCCGTTGCTGCGGGTCACGCTGCTGCGCCTGGCTGAGGATGATCATGTGCTGGTGCTGGTGCAGCACCATATCGTCTCCGATGGTTGGTCGATGCAACTGATGGTCGAGGAGCTGGTGCAGATGTACGCCGCTTTCAGCCACGGTGAGTTGCCGAACCTGCCGGCGTTGCCGATCCAGTACGCCGACTATGCCGTGTGGCAACGTAACTGGATGGAAGCCGGAGAGAAGGCGCGTCAACTGGCTTACTGGCGCGAGCAATTGGGCGGTGAACAACCGGTGCTGGAATTGCCGTTCGACCACCAGCGGCCGGCGCTGCCAAGCCATCGCGGCGCACGCTTGGGCATCGAGCTGGCGCCTGGCTTATTGGCCGGGCTGCGTACGCTGGCGCAAAACGCCGGGGTGACGCTGCCGATGGTGCTGCTGGCGTCCTACCAGGCGCTGCTGCACCGCTACAGCGGCCAGGAAGACGTGCGTGTCGGCGTGCCCATCGCCAACCGCAACCGCCTGGAAACCGAGGGGTTGATCGGCTTCTTCGTCAACACCCAAGTGCTCAAGGCCGATATCAACGGGCAGATGAGCGTGGCGCAATTGCTCGGCCAAGTCCGTCAACGTTCACTGCAAGCCCAGGCTCATCAAGACCTGCCGTTCGAACAATTGGTGGAGGCGCTGCAACCGGAGCGCAGCATGAGCCTGAGCCCGTTGTTCCAGGTGTTGTTCAACCACCGCGTCACCTCGGTCGACAGCCATCTGCACCGATTGACCGACCTGCACGTCGAGGTCTTGAGCTGGGATGAAGGCGTCGCGCAGTTCGACCTGGCGCTGGACGTGGAGGAGAGCCGCCAGACGCTGCGCGCCTCCCTGAGTTACGCCACGGACCTGTTTGCCCCGGCCACCATCGAGCGTATGGCCGGGCACTGGCAAAACCTGTTGCAGGCAATGGTTGCCGATCCGCAGCAGCCCATCAGCCAGTTGAATCTGTTGGATCACGCTGAGCAACAGCAGATTCTGCAACTGTGGAATCGCACCGACTCAGGCTTCTCGGCCCAACGCCTGGTGCACGAGCTGTTCGCTGACCGCGCGCGGGAGAATCCCGACGCGGTGGCGGTGAAGTTTGACGCGCAAACGCTGAGTTACGGTGAACTCGATCGCCAGGCCAACCGCCTGGCCCACACGCTGATCGCCCGTGGCGTTGGCCCGGAAGTGCGCGTGGCCATCGCCATGCCGCGCAGTGCCGAGATCATGGTGGCGTTCCTTGCGGTGCTCAAAGCGGGTGGCGTGTACGTGCCGCTGGATGTGGAATACCCACGTGATCGCCTGCTGTACATGATGCAGGACAGTCGTTCTCAACTGCTGCTGACCCATTCGTCAGTGCACCAGCGGCTGCCGATTCCCGAGGGTTTGCAAGCCTTGGCGGTCGATGATGTGCAGGCGTGGTCCGATTACAGCGACAGTGCGCCGGACGTTGCGCTAGAAGGCGACAACCTGGCGTACGTGATCTACACCTCCGGTTCCACCGGCCTGCCCAAAGGGGTGGCGGTGTCCCATGGTCCGTTGGTGGCGCACATCATTGCCACGGGCGAGCGCTATGAAACGTCGCCGTCCGACTGCGAACTGCACTTCATGTCCTTCGCTTTCGATGGTTCCCATGAGGGCTGGATGCACCCGCTGATCAACGGCGCCAGCGTGTTGATCCGCGACGACAGCCTGTGGTTGCCCGAGTACACCTACGAGCAGATGCATCGCCACAACGTGACCATGGCAGTGTTCCCGCCGGTGTACCTGCAACAACTGGCCGAGCATGCCGAACGCGATGGCAACCCACCGGCGGTGCGTGTGTACTGCTTCGGCGGTGATGCCGTCGCCCAGGCCAGCTATGACCTGGCGTGGCGAGCTTTGCGTCCGACCTACCTGTTCAACGGCTACGGCCCGACCGAAACTGTGGTCACGCCGTTGTTGTGGAAGGCGCGCAAGGGCGACCCGTGCGGTGCGGTCTACGCGCCGATTGGCACGTTGTTGGGCAACCGCAGCGGCTACGTGCTCGATTCACAATTGAACCTGCAACCCATCGGCGTGGCCGGCGAGTTGTACCTGGGCGGCGAGGGTGTAGCCCGAGGTTATCTGGAGCGCCCGGCATTGACCGCCGAGCGTTTTGTGCCGGACCCGTTCGGCAAGCCTGGCAGCCGTGTGTATCGCAGCGGCGACCTGACCCGTGGCCGCCCGGACGGTGTGGTGGATTACCTGGGTCGTGTCGACCATCAGGTGAAGATCCGTGGCTTCCGCATCGAACTGGGCGAAATCGAAGCGCGCCTGCGCGAGCAGGACAGCGTCGGCGAAACCGTGGTGGT
>NZ_JBOICG010000167.1:0-6842 GCF_050739995.1 Pseudomonas sp.
TCGGCGAAGCTGCCGTCGGCATGGCGCCAGATCGGGTTGCGCCAGCGATGGCCGATGGCCGCGCGTTCGATCACATATTCCTCGTTGATCTCGATACCCAGGCCTGGCCCGTTGGGGATTTTCACGAAACCCTGGTCATAGTCGAACACGCCCGGATCGCGCACGTAGTCGAGCAAGTCGTTGCTCTCGTTGTAGTGAATGCCCAGGCTCTGCTCCTGGATAAACGCGTTGTAGCAAGCAGCGTCCAATTGCAAGCAGGCCGCCAGGGCAATCGGGCCCAGCGGGCAATGCAGGGCCAGGGCCACATCGTAGGCTTCGGCCATGTTGGCGATCTTGCGGGTTTCGGTGATGCCGCCCGCGTGGGAAGCATCCGGCTGGATGATGTCGACATAGCCTTCGCTGAGCACGCGCTTGAAGTCCCAACGCGAGAACAGGCGCTCGCCCAGGGCAATCGGCGTACTGGTGAGCGGCGCCAGCTCTTTCAATGCTTCGTAGTTTTCACTGAGCACCGGCTCTTCGATGAACATCAACTTGTACGGGTCCAGTTCCTTCATCAGCACTTTGGCCATGGGCTTGTGCACGCGGCCATGGAAGTCGACGCCAATACCGACGTTGGGGCCGACCGCATCACGCACGGCGGCGACATTGGCCAGGGCCAGGTCGACTTTTTCGAAGCTGTCGACGAACTGCAGTTCTTCAGTGCCGTTCATCTTCACGGCAGTGAAGCCGCGGGCCACGGCCTCTTTGGCGGCACGAGCGGTGTCGGCGGGGCGGTCGCCGCCAATCCAGGAATACACGCGGATCTTGTCGCGCACTTGGCCGCCGAGCAGATCACTGACCGACACGCCGAGGGCCTTACCCTTGATGTCCCACAGCGCCTGGTCGATGCCGGCCAGGGCGCTCATGTGCACCGCGCCGCCACGGTAGAAGCCGCCGCGGTAAAGCACCGTCCAAATGTCTTCGATATTGCGTGGGTCCTTGCCGATCAGGTAGTCGGACAGTTCTTCGACGGCAGCCGCCACGGTATGGGCGCGGCCCTCAACCACGGGCTCACCCCAACCGGTTACGCCCTGGTCGGTCTCGACCTTGAGGAAGCACCAGCGCGGCGGGACGATAAAGGTCGTCAGCTTGGTAATTTTCATCTGTTATCTCTCTTATAGATGCAGCGCCTGCGGGCGCGAACTTGAAGTCAGCTCAGGGCGTTCCAGGCAGCCACATAAGCCTGGGCGCGGCTCGCGACCTGATCCACCGTCATACCCGGTTTGAACAACCCGGAACCCAGCCCGAACCCTTTGGCGCCGGCGTCGATAAACACCTGCATGTTGTCCGGGGTGATACCGCCCACCGGCAGCAACAAAGTGCCCGCAGGTAATACCGCCAGCCACGCCTTGATCACGGCGGGGCCCATTTGCTCGGCGGGGAACAGCTTTAATACGTCGGCACCTTCGGCCAGGGCGGCGAAGGCTTCAGTAGGCGTGGCGACGCCCGGCGACAGCAACAAGCCGGCTGCCTTGGCCGCACGCAGTACCTTGGCATCGCTGTGGGGCATCACGATGACCTGGCCACCCGCGGCTTTCACCTGTTCGACCTGTGCAGGCGTCAACACCGTACCGGCGCCGATCAGGCAATCGGCGGGCAGGGTGTCACGCAGGGTGCGGATGCTGGTGTAAGGGTCCGGCGAATTCAGTGGGACTTCAATCACACGAAAACCAGCCTGGTACAGCACCTGGCCGATGGCTTGGGCCTCGTCCGGGCGAATGCCGCGCAGAATGGCGATCAAACCGTTTTGCGCGAGTGCTTGCTTGAGCATGTCAGGCCTCCGATACAGGTTGAGTGAGCCCGGCCGCCACGGCCAGTTGCCACAGGCCACGCTCGGTGGCTTCCTGTGCCAGGCTGACGTGGGCAAAGCCGCAAAGGGCGAGGGCACGTTGATAACGGGCGCAGAGGGCGGCGGCGCCGACCAGGATGATGGGCTTGTATTGGGCACTGACGGGCAGGCCTGCGAGTTCATGACCGATGAGCAAGCCGGACAGGTAATCGGGCTGTTGGTCAGGGGCGAGTTCGGCAGTGAGTCCAAGGGTGCGGGCGCTGAACAAGGTCGACAGCACGCCGCGCTGGCCATCTTTTGACAGCGCCACCTGCACGCCACGGTCAAAGGCTTCGGCCTGGAAGTGCTCGGATACTCGTTGAGTCCGCCCAAGAAGGCTGTGCTTGCTCAGCACCGCGAACAGCTCGCCGGTCATGAAGGTGTCGAAGTGGGTGATGCAGCCTTCGACGACCTCGACCCACTTGGAATGGCTGCCGGGCAAGCCGATCAACACATCAGCGCCCAGCCCTTGCAGCACGCCCAATACCTGGGTTTCTTCGCCGCGCATCACATTGGGCAAGCCAACCTGCTCGATCACACCCGGCACGATGTGCACGTCGACCCCACGCACGCTGTGCACGCGGTGCAGCGCCTGGCCCAGGCTTGCAACGTCGACCGGCGTATTGCGGTAGGCCGCTTCGCTCCAGCCCTGGGCGCTGCCGACCATGCCGCAGGCGATCACCGGCAGGCTTGGCTCGGCGTCGAGCCAATCGCCACACGCCGCATCGAACGCCAACTCGAAACCGTTGCTGCAACGCACACCGGCAATGTCCCGGGGCTCGCTGGGCAAATGCATGATGCCCCACGCCAGCGCGCGCTGTTCCAGCACCACGCCTGCCGGACCGAGTTTATAAGCACGAAGGGAACTGGTTCCCCAATCGAGCGCGATCAATTGCGCCTGCATCGCTTCACCTGAAATGAGTGGGTGCTGAAAAAAGCAGATGGGCGAATATAAACCTATGCCTGACCATATCTCAATATATAAATATCAATCCCATATATTGAGAGAAAACCATAAAAAATCCCGTCGCCTTTGCACAAGGGAACGGGATTCGTATCAGCGCTGATTAAAAAATAGACAAATTCAGCTCGCGCATCGCTCCCATCCAGATCGCGTAGTCGGTGTGATCTTTCAGGTCATCACCAGTTTCAGGGTGCAGGAACACCACCAGGCCATTGCGGTGCAACGCCAACCACGGCAGTACCACGCCGATGTATTCCGGCTCGAACGCCAGTTGGCAGCTCCAGTCCGGGTGCGGGCCCACAGGCCGCTCGTGCACGCGCCCCATACGCAACGGGAACAGCTTGGTCGCGTCTTCACACAGGGTGCGCGCCTGCTCGATGGTGCTGGCGTCGAAATAGATATGGGCGTGATAGCCCTTGATACGTTGCATGGCGAAATCCGTGTCCACTGTGCGCCGATCCTAGACCGCAATCGACGGCAGGGCCAGCCCGGTCAACGACTTCGCGCTGCTGGCCTGCTCCGCTACCAACCAGTCGACAAAGCGCTCGATCAACTGGCCCCGACGTTTACGCTGTGGCTGCACGACGTAATACCCGAAGCGCGACACCACCGTGTCGCTGATCGGCCGGCATAACCAGTTCTGTTGCAGCAGATCATCCACCAGGTGGAGCCAACCGATGGCAACACCCTGGCCGGCAATCGCTGCCTGGATCAACAGCGTGTAGTTGTCGAAGCGCAACTGGCCTGGGGTGGGCGTGGCAGTGATGCCCAACTCGCGAAACATACCGCTCCAGTCGAACCACTGGCTGTTGTTTTCCTGGCGCAGGTGCAGCAGGGGAGAATCCTGCAAATTTCGTACAGTCAGCGGCGTGGACTGCGCCTTGAGCCACTGCGGGCTGCACACCGGGAAAACCTCCTCATTGAACAGCCACAGGCTGTCGCCCTGTTTGAAGCGGCCATCGCCAAACAACACCGCTACGTCGATATCACTGCGCAGGGTGGCGTGATTGCGTTCGCTGGTGACCAGGCTGACATCCACCAGCGGGTTGGCCTGATGGAAACGATGCAGGCGCGGCATCAGCCAGTAGGCAGCGAACGCGAAGTCGGTGGCTACTTGCAACACCTCATGCTGACCCTGCTGGGTGATTGCGCTCAGGCCTTGGTTGATGGTCTGCAAGCCACCCTGGGTGTGCTCGAACAACAGCATACCCGCGTCGGTCAATTCGATGCCTCGGTAGATGCGATCAAACAAGCGAATCGCCAACTGTTCCTCAAGGCGCTTGATCTGCTGGCTGATGGCCGGCTGGGTGGTGCCCAGCTCCATCGCGGCAGCGGTAAAGCTGCGATGGCGCGCGGCGGCTTCGAAGACGCGCAACAGGTCAAGGGACAGGCCACCGAGGGCTTCATACATAAGCTGTAGTTATCCTAGACATTGCTTTTCATGGGCTTTACCCCACTTTCCATGGGCCGCATGCTCATTCGCATAAACACTGCCTATGGAATGCCGATAGATCATGAAGCGCAAGAACATTCTTTTCATCATGGCCGATCAAATGGCTGCGCCGATGCTGCCGTTCTACGGACCTTCCCCGATCAAACTGCCGAACCTGAGCCGCCTCGCCGCCCAGGGCGTAGTGTTCGACGCAGCCTATTGCAACAGCCCGTTGTGCGCGCCGTCGCGCTTCACATTGGTCAGCGGCCAGTTGCCGAGCAAGATCGGCGCCTACGACAACGCGGCGGATTTCCCCGCCGATGTACCGACTTATGCCCACTACCTGCGCCGTCTCGGCTATCGCACAGCGCTGTCAGGCAAGATGCATTTCTGCGGGCCGGACCAACTGCACGGCTACGAAGAGCGCCTGACCAGCGACATCTACCCCGCCGACTATGGCTGGGCCGTGAACTGGGATGAACCGGACGTGCGCCCCACCTGGTACCACAACATGTCGTCGGTGCTGCAAGCCGGCCCGTGCGTGCGCACCAACCAGCTGGATTTCGACGAAGAGGTGGTGTTCAAAGCCCAGCAGTATCTGTTCGACCATATCCGTGAAGACGGCGACCAACCGTTCTGCTTGACCGTATCGATGACCCATCCCCACGACCCGTACACCATTCCCAAACCATTCTGGGATCTGTACGACGACAGCGATATCCCTTTGCCTGCGACGCCGCCTCAGGCTGATCTCGATCCGCATTCCCAGCGCCTGCTCAAGGTCTACGACCTATGGGGCAAGCCATTGCCTGTGGATAAGATTCGCGATGCGCGGCGCGCCTACTTCGGTGCGTGCAGCTACATCGACAGTAACGTCGGCAAGCTTCTGCAAACCCTGGAAGACACCGGCCTGGCCGACGACACGATCATCATCTTCTCCGGCGACCACGGCGACATGCTCGGCGAGCGCGGCCTCTGGTACAAAATGCACTGGTTTGAAATGGCCGCCCGGGTGCCGCTGCTGGTGAATGCGCCGGGGCAATTCGCGGCGGGCCGCGTGTCTCAAGCCGTGTCCACCGCCGACCTGTTGCCGACCCTGGTGGAACTGGCCGGCGGCGAACTGGACCCGCGCCTGCCGCTGGACGGCCGCTCACTGCTCCCGCACCTGCAAGGGCAGGGCGGGCATGATGAAGTGTTTGGCGAGTACATGGCCGAAGGCACTATCAGTCCGCTGATGATGATTCGCCGTGGCGCCTACAAATTCATCTACAGCGAAGACGACCCTTGCCTACTGTTCGATGTACACAACGACCCACGGGAGCAGGAAGACCTCAGCCAGTCGCCGCACCATCAGGCGTTGTTTGCAGCTTTCCTGGACGAGGCACGGGCCACATGGGACATCCCGGCGATCCACCAACAGGTGCTCGCCAGCCAACGCCGCCGTCGCCTGGTGTTTGAGGCGCTGACCGAGGGCAAGCTGAAGAGCTGGGACCACCAGCCACTGGTGGACGCCAGTCAGCAATACATGCGCAACCATATCGACCTCGACGACCTGGAGCGCAAGGCACGTTATCCACAACCCTGCCAAAACCAATAAATAGACAGAGGGAAGGCCATGCAAAAGTTAACTGTGATGCTGGGGCTCCTGGCGCTGGGAAGCGCCAATGTTTACGCAGACGCCAGTTGTGAAACGGTAAAGATGGCCGATCCAGGCTGGAGCGATATCGCGGCCACCAATGCCATCACCGGTTTCCTGCTGACGGGCATGGGCTACAAACCCAAGGTCGACACCCTGGCCGTGCCGATCACTTTTGGCGGGCTCAAGGACGGTCAAGTGGATGTGTTCCTGGGGAACTGGATGCCGGCGCAACAGGGTTTCTATGACAAGTTCGTGGCCAATGGCGATGTGGTGCAACTGGCGAAGAACCTCGACGGCACCGAGTTCACCCTCGCCGTGCCGGACTATGTGTGGGACGCCGGGGTGCATGACTTTGCCGACCTGAGTAAATTCGCCGACAAGTTCGACAAGAAGATCTACGGCATCGGCTCCGGCGCGCCGGCAAATATCTCGTTGCAGGAAATCATCAAGAAGAACGACTTTGATCTCGGCCAGTGGAAGCTGATTGAGTCCAGCGAGCAGGCGATGCTTGCCGAGGTGTCGCGCTCGGTGAAGAAACAGAAATTCGTCACCTTTCTTGGCTGGACACCGCACCCGATGAACGTGCAGTTGAAAATGCATTACCTCAAGGGCGGCGAGAAATACTTTGGCGACACCGGCAGTGTGTATACCTTGACCCGCAAGGGTTATGCGCAGGCCTGCCCGAACATCGGGAAGCTGCTGACCAATCTCGGCTTCACCCAGGAAATGGAGAACAGCATCATGGCCGAGGTGGCCAACAACAAGGTCAGCAATGCCGATGCGGCGAAGGCGTGGATCAAGGCCAATCCGGCCGTGCTCGACAAGTGGCTGGACGGCGTGAAGACCCTGGACGGCCAAGACGCATTGCCCGCGGTAAAAGCCAAACTCTAAAGGCCTCAGCCGCCCCTGTGGGAGCTGGCTTGCCTGCGATAGCATCACC
>NZ_JBOICG010000168.1:0-14547 GCF_050739995.1 Pseudomonas sp.
CTCCCACAGGGTTTACTGCATTTCAGATCAGGCCGAACAGTTCCTTCGGCATGAACGCATAGAAGGCCAAGCGTGGGATCACCCAGCTTTGCAGCAACTGGATCGCGATAAATGCGAAGATCGGCGAGATATCCAGGCCGCCCAGGTTGGGGATCAAGCGACGGAACGGCGCCAGCACCGGCTCGGTGATCTGGTACACCAGCTCGGCGCCCGGGCTACGGCTGCCGGGTGCGACCCACGACAGGATCACGCTGATGATCATCGACCAGAAGATGATCTTCAAAAACAGCGAGAAAATGCCGATCAGGCCCCACGGCAACAGCAGCACGGTGTTGGCCTGGTAGCCGTTGAGCAGCAGGATCACCGCGAACAGCAGGATTTGCAGGAGCAGCGCCAGCACCAGTGACGACATGTCCAGGCCGAACATGCTCGGGATCACCCGGCGCAGTGGCTTGAGCAGCGGCTGGGTGGCTTTCACCACGAACTGGCAAAGCGGGTTGTAGAAGTTCGCCCGCACCAGTTGCAGGATAAAACGCATCAGCACGATCAGCAGGTACAGGCTGCCCAGGGTCTGGATGATGAAAATGGCAGCGTCATTGATTCCGAGCATGTTTGTTTCCTAATGTAGGGGACGACTATTTGCCCAGCTGCTCGGCCATTTCGGCCGAACGGTGTGCTGCGGCACCCAGTGCTTTTTCCACCAGGGCTTCAAAGCCCCCGGTCTGGAACGATTCGATGGCGGCCTGCGTGGTACCGCCTGGGGAGGTGACACGACGGCGCAACTCGGCGGCATCCACATCGCTGCCCACTGCCATGTGCGCCGCACCCAGGGCGGTTTGCTCGGCCAGTTGCTCAGCGACTTCGTGAGACAGGCCCAGTTTCACACCGGCCGCGGTCATCGCTTCGATCAACAGGAAGAAATACGCCGGGCCGCTGCCGGACACGGCGGTGACGGCATCCAACTGTTGTTCCTGTTCCAGCCACAGGGCGGTGCCTACGGCGGATAACAGCGCTTGAGCCTGATCGCGTTGTTCGGCGCTGACCTCGGACGTGGCGTACAGGCCGCTCACGCCCTGGCGCAGCAGCGCCGGGGTGTTGGGCATGCAGCGCACGATGGGCTGGGCACCGAGCCAGTTGTTCATGCTGGCGCACGTGATGCCGGCGGCAATCGATACCACCAGTTGGTGCGGCTGCAGGCTCGGGCGCAGGCTTTCGCATACGGCCTTCATGGCCTGCGGCTTGACCGCCAGCACGATGACGTCGACGCCATGGATGGCTTCGGCGTTGTCGACGAACGTTTTGATACCGTGTTCGGCGCTGACGCGGGCGCGGGTGTCGGCACCTGGGTCGCTGGCGCGGATCTGCTCAGCTTCCAGGCCCTTGGCCCGCAGGCCGCCGATCAGGCTGGCCGCCATGTTGCCGGCGCCGATAAAGGCAATACGCGTGTTGCTCATGACAGGTCCTTATTCAGAAAGAAGTCAGCCATTTCACGGCTGGCCGTAGTCGCGCGCACCAAACAGGGCGGTACCGATCCGCACCCAGGTGGCGCCTTGGGCGATGGCCGACTCAAGGTCGTGGCTCATGCCCATGGAAAGTGTATCCAGCGGCAGGTTCAAGCTGGCCTGCAGGTCTCTTACGGTAGCGAACGCCGCATCTTGCGCAGCGCGATCTTCAGTTGGCTCAGGGATCGCCATCAAGCCCCGCAGTTGCAAACGCGGCAGGGCGCTGATGGCATTGGCCAGGGCCGGCAGGTCGGCGGGCGTGCAGCCGGACTTGCTGGCTTCGCCACTGACGTTGACCTGGATGCAGATGTTCAGCGGTGGCAGGTCGGCCGGGCGTTGTTCGGACAAACGTTGTGCGATTTTCAAGCGGTCCACGGAATGCACCCAAGCGAAGTTCTCGGCGATAGCGCGCGTCTTGTTCGATTGAATGGGGCCGATGAAGTGCCAACTCAAGGGCAGGTCGGTTAATTCGACCTGTTTGCCCAGGGCTTCCTGCAGGTAGTTTTCGCCAAAGTCGCGCATGCCGGCGGCAAAGGCTTCACGCACGGCTTGCGCGGGTTTGGTCTTGCTCACGGCCAGCAGGTGGATGCTGTTTTCGTCACGTTGCACGGCGTGGGCCGCGGCACGGATCCGCTCGCTAACCAAGCCAATGTTGTCTGCTATCGTCGACATTCAAGATGCACCCGTGGATATGGAGTCCGCGGCATTCTACTGGAAATGGAAAGCCCTATGGATATCACTGAACTGCTGACAGCCGGCGTGTCCCGTGGCGCCTCAGACCTGCATTTGTCCGCTGGCCTGGTGCCTATGCTGCGAATCGATGGCGAGGTCTGGCCCCTGGATGAAACGGTACTTTCGCCACCGCAAGTCGCGGACTTATTGAGCCCTTTGCTCAATCAACACCAACAAAAGGATTTCGAAACATCTCTTGAAACGGATTTTGCCTTTGAGTTGCCCGGCGTGGCACGCTTTCGGGCCAATGTATTCCGGCAGGATCGGGGTATGGGCGCGGTGTTTCGTACCATTCCCGAGGTGCGGAGCCTGGAAAGCCTGGGTCTTGGAGAGGTGTTCCAGCGTATCGCTCAATTGCCCCATGGCCTGGTGCTGGTGACCGGGCCGACCGGGTCCGGCAAGTCCACCACACTGGCGGCGATGATCGACCACCTCAACCAGCATCGGCGCCAGCACATCCTCACCCTCGAAGACCCCATCGAATTTATCCACAAGCCCAAACTGGCGCTGATCAACCAGCGCCAGGTGCTTCGCGATACCCACAGCTTCTCGGTGGCTCTGCGTTCGGCGTTGCGTGAAGACCCGGATGTGATTCTGGTGGGGGAACTGCGCGACCTGGAAACCATCCGCCTCGCGCTGACAGCGGCTGAGACCGGGCACTTGGTATTGGGCACCTTGCACACGACTTCGGCGGCAAAGACCGTGGACAGGCTGGTGGACGTGTTCCCTGCGGGGGAAAAGGCGATGGTGCGTTCGATGCTGTCGGAATCGCTGCAGGCAGTGGTTTCGCAGGTGCTTGTGAAGAAGATCGGCGGCGGGCGGGTGGCGGCTCACGAGATCATGTTGGGTACGCCGGCAATTCGTAACCTGATTCGTGAGGACAAAGGCGCGCAAATGGTTTCGGCGATCCAGACGGGTGGGGCATTGGGGATGAAAACGTTGGATATGAGCTTGAAGGCGTTAGTCGGCGAGGGGCTGATCAGCCGGGAGGGTGCGCGGGAGAAAGCGAGGGTGCCTGCAGACATATAAGATCTTGTAGGCACTGAAAAACCAATGTGGGAGCGGGCTTGCTCGCGAATGCGGTAGACCAGCCTGCTCATCAGGTACTGAACCACCGCATTCGCGAGCAAGCCCGCTCCCACATTTTATATCGCATTCAACCAGGAGTCAGCGTTGTACCACGCGCAGGTTGTTCTGCTCTTTAGGCAGAACCCGCTTGGCAATCACGTAGTTCTTGTCCCAGAACGGTTTCTTCAGCGTGTCGATGCTCACCGACTTGCCACGACGCGGTGCGTGGATGAAGCGGTCGTTGCCCAAGTAGATGGCGACGTGATTGACCTGGCGGCTCTTCAACTTGAAGAACAGCAGGTCGCCCGGTTTCAGGTCCTTGCGGTCAACCTTCAACCCGTGACCAGCGGCCATGGCGTTGGAGGTGCGTGGCAAATCCACCGCTTTGACGTCGTTAAACGCATATTTCACCAAACCGCTGCAGTCGAACCCTTTACTTGGGCTGCTGCCGCCCCAACGATAAGGAGTACCGAGCACGTTGACGGCGCGGCTGAGGACATTGCTGCTTTGCTTGGTGTTAACGGCCAGTTGGGTGTGAAGCGCTTTACCGTGGCCCTTGCCCACTTGAGTCGGGCGGTTCACGGTCAGCTTTGCCGATTTGGCAGTGCTCGGTGTGCTGTGAACTTTAGGGGTGAAACCGTTAACGTTAGGAAGTCGTTGCTCACGATTGGTGGCGTGGGC
Source organism: Pseudomonas sp. (assembly GCF_050739995.1). Classification (GTDB taxonomy): domain Bacteria; phylum Pseudomonadota; class Gammaproteobacteria; order Pseudomonadales; family Pseudomonadaceae; genus Aquipseudomonas. The sequence goes on from NZ_JBOICG010000168.1 coordinate 3,984, forward strand.
GGCCAGTGGCATTAATAGGCAAATGGTTAGCCATGTCTTGAAAAATGGTCGCATTAGGCGTGGCTCTTATGGGTTTGCGCGCAACTTTATAACAGCTTTTTGTGCTGTTCTCAGGCCGTTTGTCGACTGAACCTTGGGGTCAAATACAGGAAAAGCGCGACGTTTTATCGCAATTGTCCTACAGAAGTCAGGCAGTACAAGGCTTTGAGGGGAGGGAAGATACCATTTGCCGTACGTCGGGCGCCCGTAAAAAAGTCACAAAGAAAATGAAAAAATTTATCTATCGAGGCAAAAGAGGTACTTCATGAACACCTATCGACAGGATGTTTCGCAGCAAGACACCCACAGCAAGGTGATTGGTTACCTGCTCTGGATTTTCGGTTTTACCGGTGCACACCGCTTCTACTACGGTAAACCCGTGACCGGCACGATCTGGTTTTTCACCTTCGGCTTACTGGGCATCGGCTGGCTGATCGACCTGTTCCTGATCCCGGCCATGGACCGTGAAGCCGACCTGCGTTTTACCGCCGGGCCGATCGAATACAACGTGGCCTGGGTACTGCTGGCGTTCCTGGGTGTGTTCGGTTTGCACCGCATGTACCAGGGCAAATGGATCACCGGCCTGATCTACCTGCTGACCGGCGGCTTGTTCCTGATAGGGGTGCTGTATGACTTCTGGACGTTGAACACGCAGATTTCGATCCGTAATGCCGAGCGCAATAACGGACGATAAACCTGCACCAATCAAGTGTGGGAGCAGGCTTGTGTGGGAGCCGGCTTGCCTGCGATAGCATCGCCTCGGTTGGGCTGAAAGACCGAGGTGCCTGCATCGCAGGCAAGCCGGCTCCCACATTTTTAACGGTGCCCGCTTTAGGCCTGGTAGGTAATCCGGCCGTCCACCAAGGTGTAGCGCACCGTTGCCGGCAGGCTATGGCCGATGAACGGGCAGTTTTCACCCTTGGACAACCAGTGTTCCCCGGCCACGGTGGAACTGGCCAGGTCAAACAGCACCAGATCCGCCGCCGAACCCACGGCCAGCTTACCTGCCGGCAGACGCAGGGCTTCGGCCGGGCCGGCGCCCAGGCGGGCCAGCAGCGTCGGCAAGTCGAGCAAGCCGTCTTCCACCAACGTCATCGCCAGCGGTAGCAACAGCTCGACGCTGCTGATGCCCGGCTCTGTCGCGCCAAACGGTGCCAACTTGGCATCGCGTTCGTGGGGCTGGTGATGGCTGGAGATCGCCGACACCACGCCGGACTTCACCGCCGCACGCAAACCATCACGGTCGGCACGGGTACGCAATGGCGGTTGCACGTGATACAGGCTGGAGAAGTCGATCAGCGCCTCATCCGTCAGGATCAACTGGTACAGCGCCACATCCGCCGTCACCGGCAAGCCACGGGCCTGGGCCTGGGCGATCAGGGCGACGCCCCGGGCGCTGGTCAGTTGGCTGAAGTGCGCGCGCACGCCGCTTTGTTCCACCAGCAACAGGTCGCGGGCCAGGGCCACGGTTTCGGCGGTTTCCGGAATGCCCGGCAAGCCGAGGAAGCTGGCGACGGCGCCTTCATGGGCCAGGCCGCCTTCGGCCAGGTCGTGGTCCTGGGAGTGGAAGATCACCGTCAAGTCGAAGGTGGCCGCATATTCCAGGGCACGACACAGGGTGCGAGTACTGCGGAAGCTCTCCAGGCCGTTGCCGAAGGCTACGCAACCGGCGTCACGCAGGGCGATCAGCTCGGCAAGCTGTTCGCCCTCCAGGCCTTTGCTCAGGGCGCCGATGGGGAATACCTTGCAATTGCCGGCTTCACGGGCTCGATCAAGGATCAGCTCGGTCACCGCCGAAGTGTCCAGGATCGGCTTGGTGTGCGGCGGGCAGCACAGGCTGGTCACACCGCCGGCGGCGGCGGCACGGGTTTCGCTGGTGATGTTGCCTTTGCGGCTGTAGCCCGGCTCGCGCAGGGCGACGTTCAGGTCCACCAGGCCGGGCGCGGCCACCAGGCCCTTGGCGTCGATGGTCTCATGAGCGCTGAAGCCGCTGGGCGCGGCGCCGATGGCGATGATCTTGCCGGCTTCCAGATGCAGATCGGTAACTTGATCCAGGCCGCTGGCCGGATCGATGACTCGGGCGCCGAGAATGCTGAGCTTCACTGGGCGTTCTCCTGCTCGAATTGACGTTGCGCGGTTTGTCCGCTCATGGCCATGGACAATACGGCCATGCGCACGGCGATGCCGTAGGTCACCTGGTTCAAGATCACCGACTGCGGGCCGTCGGCCACTGCCGACTCAATTTCCACCCCTCGGTTGATGGGGCCCGGGTGCATCACGATGGCATCCGGCTTGGCGCCGGCCAGGCGTGCGGTGGTCAAGCCGAACAGGCGGTAGAACTCGCCTTCGCTGGGCAGCAGGCCGCCGGCCATGCGCTCGCGTTGCAGGCGCAGCATGATCACCACATCCACATCCTTGAGGCCTTCGGTCATGTCGGTATAAACCTTCACGCCGTATTGCTCGATGCCGATAGGCAGCAGGGTTTTCGGGGCGATCACGCGGATATCCGGGCAACCCAGGGCTTTCAGGGCCAGCATGTTCGAGCGCGCGACCCGCGAGTGCAGGATGTCGCCGACGATGGCCACCGAGAGGTTTTCAAAGCTGCCTTTGTGCCGACGGATGGTGAGCATGTCGAGCATGCCCTGGGTCGGGTGGGCATGACGGCCATCGCCGCCGTTGATGATCGCCACCTGCGGGCACACATGCTCGGCGATGAAGTGCGCGGCGCCGGAGTCGCCGTGGCGTACCACGAACATGTCGGCGGCCATGGCTTCCAGGTTGCGCAGGGTGTCGAGCAGGGTTTCGCCCTTGCTCGCCGACGAAGTGGACACGTTCAGCGTGATCACGTCGGCCGACAGCCGTTGGGCCGCCAGTTCAAAGGTGGTGCGGGTGCGGGTGGAGTTCTCGAAGAACACGTTGCAGATGGTTTTGCCGCGCAACAACGGGACCTTCTTCACCGCCCGACCGCCGACTTCGAGGAACGAGTCGGCCGTGTCGAGGATTTCGGTGAGCAGTTCGCGGGGCAAACCGTCGAGGGACAAGAAGTGTTGCAACTGGCCCTGAGCATTGAGCTGCAGCGGGCGCTTGGCATCTAGAGGCGTCATCGCGGGGACTCTTTACAAGGCGGTTTAAAGGGCGAGGTCTTGCAGTTCGAGTTCGAGCGGCGTGGGACCGGATAATTTTACTCGCTGGTGGGCCTCCAGGGACAGTGTGGCGCCGACCACATCCGGGCTGATCGGCAGTTCGCCAGCATCCAGGTCCAGCAGGCACACCAGCGTCACGCTGGCCGGGCGGCCGTAGTCGAACAGCTCGTTCATGGCGGCACGGATGGTACGACCGCTCATCAGCACATCGTCGATCAATACCAGGTGCTGGCCTTCGATCTCGAATGGCAGGGCCGAAGGGCGCACTTGCGGATGCAAGCCGTTCTGGCTGAAGTCGTCGCGGTAGAAGGACACGTCCAGCGTGCCCAGTGGCGAATCACTGCCCAGGGCTTCCAGCAACGCTTGGGCTACCCAGACACCGCCGGTGCGGATGCCGATGAAGCGTGGCTCGCTGATGGCACGGTGTTGCAGATGGGCCGTAAGGCTTGTCGCCATCTGGCTGATCAGTTCGGCGGGATTGGGCAGGCTCATGGGGCTCCTTCTAGGCCTTGCGCTGGCAAGGTCCGGGCTCAAACGTAAAAAGACGCGGCAAGCCGCGTCAGTCAGGATTCAAATAAAGCGGTGTTTTCGTCCAGCCAACCTTGCAACAGCAAGGCGGCGGCTATGGCGTCCACGGGATTGTCCCGGTAGCTGCCTTTCTGCCCGCCACGGTCACGGCGTTCACCTTTGGCTTCAAAGGTAGTGAGGCGCTCATCGTGGGTATAGAAGGGCAGGTTGTAGCGGCCATTGAGGCGTCGGGCGAATTTTTCGGCGCGCAGGCACATGTCGCTGGGGGTGCCGTCCATATTCAACGGCAGGCCGACCACGACAGCGTCGGGTTTCCATTCCTTGATCAGGGCTTCGACCTGGTTCCAGTCCGGCACGCCGTTCTGGGCTTTCAAGGTGCACAGCTCGCGGGCCTGGCCGGTAATCACTTGGCCGACCGCAACGCCGATCTGTTTGGTGCCGTAGTCAAAACCTAAAATCAGACGCAAAGCCATCAGGCGTGCCCCGCCTGGCTGGTCAGCAGGTTGAGGTTGATCCGCAGTTTGGCTGCTGCTGCGTCAAGACGCAGTTCAGTGGGGGTGTTGAACAGGATGTCGGCGTCGAACGGGCACGTCAGCCAGGCATTGCTGGCCAGTTCCGCCTCCAGTTGCCCGGCTTCCCAACCGGCATAGCCGAGGGTAATCACACTTTGCTCAGGCCCAATGCCATCGGCGATGGCGAACAACACATCCTGGGAAGTAGACAGCGATACGCCTTCAAGGTCGACCGTGGCCTGGAACTTCGGCCCGGTGGGGTGCAGTACAAAACCGCGATCAGTCTGCACCGGCCCGCCGATGTAAATCGGTACGCCCTGGCAACGGGCCGGCGGCTCGACCTCCGGTCGTAGTTGCTCAAGGATATCGGCCAGGTTCAGCTCTTGCGGACGGTTCACCACCAGCCCCATGGCACCTTTGGCCGTGTGCTCGACGATGTAGGTCAGGGTCTGCGCAAAGTTCGGGTCGGCCATATGGGGCATGGCGATCAGGAATTGGTGCTTGAGATAGGTCGGGCTGACGTTTTTCATGTTTGATAGTGTGGCGTTGGAGGGGCGAACTGACAAGTGTGGTGAAGGGGGCTTGTGTAGTGAGCGGGCTTGCCCCGCGCTGGGTGGCGAAGCCGCCCAAAATCCAGGCACCGCGTTTCTCCTGAAACATCGCGGCGTACTAGTTAGGGCGGCTTCGCCACCCAGCGCGGGGCAAGCCCGCTCACTACAAAGAGCTCGATTGCCACAAAAACCTTCAGTTACTGGAGAGGCGGTCGCCCCTGGCGAACTTCCAGGTGCGGATGATTTCCAGGCGGTCGACGTCGTTCAGGTCGCCGGTAAACGGCGCGAAGGGGGCAGCCAGGCGCACAATGCGCTGGGCGGCCTGATCGAGCAGCGGCTGGCCGGACGACTCCAGCACTTGCACTTCATATAACGAACCATCGCGATTGATCGACACCAGCAAGCGCAAATTGCCATAAATCTGCTGGCGCCGTGCCTCATCCGGGTAATTGAGGTTGCCGATGCGCTCGACCTTTTTGCGCCACTCGTCCTTATACCAGGCGCCTTTGTCGCGCATGGTCGACGCGGCGTTCAGGCGATAGATGCGTGGACGCTTGGCATACAGCTGTTGTTCGTTGGCCAGTTCCGCTTCCAGGCTGGAAATTTGGTCGGAAAGCTGCGAGCTGTCGAAGGTCGGCGCCGGTTTCACCGGCTCGGGTTGCGGCTCGGTCTTGGTTTTTTCGCGCTGGGCCGGGGCTTTCTGCGGTTTGGGCGCGACGGTGGTCACGGCAGGCTTGGGCGTGGCCTGCTTGACCTCGGGCTTGGGCTTCGGCGGCGGGGTGACTTTATTCACCTTGTTGTCTTGGAACGGCGCCACTTCAGTGGTCTTGGGCACCGCTTTCTTGTCCAGGGTGCCGCTGCCTTGCTGGTTTTCCTGAGCGAGAAAATCGGCCTTCTCGGGCTTCTTTTCGCTCTTGAACGTAGCGAGGGTGATTTCCAGGGTCTTGGTGATCTGCTTGGGTTCGGCAAAGGTGAAGCCCAGGCCGAGGAGCAACGCGAGGTGGATCAATGCTGCCAGGAACAGGGTGAATCCGAGCCGATCAGCCGGGCGCACACCGCTATGGGAGAGTTCTGAGGGCAGATCGGACGGGAGTGTCATGACAAGAAAACCAACATCGCGCGTTTCACAGGTGGCGCATGATAACGCAATGTTGGTACGTGTCCGGCTGTTCTATGTCACTTGGCTTGTAGCTTGCGTTCAATCGCTGCCATCAGCATTTCGCCGATGTTCGTGCCAAATGCATTGTCGATCTCGCGAATACAGGTCGGGCTGGTGACGTTGATTTCGGTGAGGTTTTCGCCGATGACGTCCAGCCCTACAAACAGCAGGCCTTTTTCGCGCAGGGTCGGGCCGACCTGGGCTGCAATCCAGCGGTCCTTGTCCGACAGAGGGCGCGCTTCACCACGGCCACCGGCTGCCAGGTTGCCGCGGGTCTCGCCCGCCGCCGGAATGCGCGCCAGGCAGTAGTCCACCGGCTCGCCGTCGATCATCAGGATGCGCTTGTCGCCGTCCTTGATCGCCGGCAGGTAGGCCTGGCCCATGATCTGCTGGGTGCCCAGGGCGGTCAGGGTTTCCAGGATCACCGACAGGTTCGGGTCGCCGGCGCGGTGACGGAAGATCGACGTACCGCCCATGCCGTCCAGCGGCTTGAGGATCACGTCACCGTGCTTGGCGGCAAATTCACGCAGCACGTCGGCGCGGCGGCTGACCACGGTCGGCGGTGTGCACTGTGGGAACAGGGTGGCGAACAGCTTTTCGTTGCAGTCGCGCAGGCTCTGCGGCTTGTTGACGATCAGCACGCCGGCACGCTCGGCCTGCTCCAGCAGGTAGGTGGAGTAGACGAACTCCATGTCGAACGGCGGGTCCTTGCGCATCAGGATCACATCCAGATCGCTCAGCGGGCTGTCGATTTCGTCCGCCAGCTCGAACCACTTCTCAGGGTTGGCGAACACCTGCAACGGGCGCATGCGCGCGCGGGCCTCGCCGTCGCCCTGGTACAAGTCGCGCTGCTCCATATAGAACAGCGTCCAGCCGCGGGCCTGGGCGGCCAGGAGCATGGCCAGCGAGCTGTCCTTTTTATAGGAAATGCTGGCGATAGGGTCCATGACAATGCCGACGCGAACGCTCATGGGGGATTTCCTCTAGCAAATTAGGGCGCATAAAAGTGGCGTCAGAGTGGCGCTGCGGCTGTTGTGGGTCAAGGAAAAACCACCGGGCGGGCCGCTCGATAGATTGCGCCATGAGACTGTGCTAAAAAGACTGCCACGGCGCAGCAGCCCTTGAGTTCCAAGGCTTCTGGCGTTCATCCTGTGCAACATCAGGCAGTACACACCGAAAACCGATTCGCTGTGGCGATGGTAGAGCAGATATGGAACAGCATTCCCACGCCTTGAGAGTGATGGTGATCGACGATTCGAAAACGATCCGCCGCACCGCCGAAACCTTGTTGAAGAACGTAGGCTGCGAAGTCATCACGGCCATCGACGGTTTCGATGCCCTGGCGCGGATCGTGGATCATCACCCGCACATTATCTTTGTCGACATCATGATGCCGCGCCTGGATGGCTACCAGACCTGCGCGCTGGTGAAGAACAACCCGGCGTTCAAGTCGATCCCGGTGATCATGTTGTCCTCCAAGGATGGCCTGTTCGACAAGGCCAAGGGGCGTATCGTGGGTGTCGATCAGTTTTTGACCAAGCCTTTCAACAAGGAAGAACTGCTGAGCGTGATCAAGGCCTACGTGCCTGCCTTCGCCTCAGTAGAACAAGCACACTGATACCGCCTCACAAGGGCCGGCGTCCACCAAAGTAATGGGGAAAACCATGGCACGTGTTCTGATCGTCGACGATTCGCCGACCGAAATGTACAAACTGACCGGCATGCTGGAAAAGCATGGCCACCAGGTACTGAAAGCCGAAAACGGCGCGGACGGCGTGGCCCTGGCCCGCCAGGAACTACCTGACGCGGTGCTGATGGACATCGTGATGCCGGGCCTCAATGGCTTCCAGGCCACCCGCCAGCTGTCCAAGGAGCCGGAAACCAACGGCATCCCGATCATCATCATCACCACCAAGGACCAGGAAACCGACAAGATCTGGGGCGCGCGCCAGGGCGCCAAGGACTACCTGACCAAGCCGGTGGACGAAGACACCCTGATCGCCACCCTGAACAAGGTGCTGGCCGGCTGACGGTTCACCATCATGACCGAGTCGCAAACCGCCTTCGAGTTGCTGCTGGACATCGACCGCCGCTGTCGCCTGCTGGCCGCCGACCTGCCGTCCCAGGAAACCCGCCAGCAGCGCTGGAGCGGGATCGCTTTCCGTGTAGGGCCAAACGGGTATGTGGCGCCCATGGGCGAAGTCGCCGAGGTGCTGCATGAACCGCGCTGCACCTTGATGCCGGGGGTCAAGCCCTGGGTCAAGGGCGTGGCCAATCTGCGCGGGCGCCTGTTGCCAGTGATGGACTTGGGTGGGTTCCTCGGCCTTGAACTGTCCAAGGCGCGCAAGCAACGTCGAGTGCTGGTGGTGGAATTCAACGACCTGTTTGTCGGGCTGCTGGTGGATGAGGTGGTGGGCATGCAGCATTTCGCGCAAGACGCATTAACGGCGATCGCCAACCCCGGCGCGCCGTTTATCCAGGGCCAGTTCGACGGCGACCCGCTGTGGCAGGTCTTCAGCCCCTTCGCCCTGGCCCAGGCCCCAGGCTTCATGGATGTTGCCGCATGACCACCGCTATCCCGCCCAAACCCCAGGCCGCATCGCGCAGCCGTGCACAGATCATTGTGCTGTTTATCGCGTTGATCGTGTTCATCATGCTGCTGTTTGCCAACTTCGCCTATCTCAACACCCAATCGACCTACGACAAGCAGTACATCGGCCACGCCGGTGAATTGCGCGTGCTGTCCCAGCGCATCGCCAAGAACGCCACCGAAGCCGCCGCCGGCAAGGCAGCGGCGTTCAAGTTGCTGGGCGATGCGCGCAACGACTTCGCCCAGCGTTGGGGCTACCTGAAAAAAGGCGATACCGAGACGGGCCTGCCGGCTGCGCCACCTGCTGTGCGCGCCGAAATGCGCGCGGTGCAAACTGATTGGGAAGCGCTGCTGAAAAACACCGACGCGATCCTCGCCAGCGAACAGACCGTGCTGTCCCTGCATCAAGTGGCCGCAACCCTGGCTGAAACCGTGCCGCAGTTGCAGTTGGAGTCGGAAAAAGTCGTCGACATCCTGCTGCAACGCGGCGCCCCGGCCAACCAGGTGGTGTTGGCCCAGCGCCAGTCGTTGCTGGCCGAGCGTATCCTGGGCGCGGTGAATACCGTGCTGGCCGGTGACGACACATCGGTACAGGCCGCCGATGCCTTTGGTCGTGATGCCAACCGTTTCGGCCAGGTGCTCAGCGGCATGCTCCAGGGTAACCCGGGCTTGCGCATCAGCCAGGTCGAGGACCACGACGCCCGTGCGCGACTGGCGGAAATTGCCGAGCTGTTCGAGTTCGTTTCCGGCTCTGTGGATGAAATCCTCGAAACTTCGCCGCAACTGTTTCAGGTGCGGGCGTCGGCGAGCAATATCTTCAACCTCTCGCAAACCCTGCTCGATGAAGCCTCGCACCTGGCCACCGGCTTTGAAAACCTCGCCAGCGGGCGCAGCCTCGACACCATCGGCGGCTACGTGCTGGGCCTGCTGGCGCTGACCTCGATCATCCTGATCGGCTTGGTGATGGTGCGCGAGACCAACCGCCAGTTGCACGAAACCGCCGAGAAGAACGAGCGCAACCAGAACGCGATCATGCGCCTGCTCGACGAAATCGAAGATTTGGCCGACGGCGACCTGACCGTCACCGCCTCGGTGACCGAAGACTTCACCGGCACCATCGCTGACTCCATCAACTATTCGGTGGACCAACTACGCGACCTGGTGGCCACCATCAACCTCACCGCCGGGCAGGTTGCGGGTGCGGTGCAGGATACCCAGGCCACCGCCATGCATTTGGCCCAGGCCTCGGAGCATCAGGCTCAGCAGATCGCCGAGGCCTCCACCGCGATCAACCAGATGGCCCAGTCCATTGATCAGGTATCGGCCAACGCTGCCGAATCTTCGGCGGTGGCAGAGCGTTCGGTGGAGATCGCCAATAAGGGCAACGAGGTGGTGCACAACACCATCCACGGCATGGACAATATTCGCGAGCAGATCCAGGACACCGCCAAGCGCATCAAGCGCCTGGGCGAATCGTCCCAGGAGATTGGCGACATCGTCAGTCTGATCGACGACATCGCCGACCAGACCAACATCCTCGCCCTCAACGCGGCGATCCAGGCGAGCATGGCCGGTGACGCCGGGCGCGGGTTTGCCGTGGTGGCCGATGAAGTACAGCGGCTGGCCGAGCGTTCGTCGGCGGCTACCCGGCAAATCGAAACCCTGGTGCGGGCGATCCAGGCCGACACCAACGAAGCCGTGATCTCCATGGAACAGACCACTACCGAAGTGGTGCGCGGCGCACGGCTGGCGCAGGACGCCGGGGTGGCGCTGGAAGAAATCGAAGGCGTATCGAAAACCCTGGCGGCGTTGATTCAGAGCATTTACAACGCGGCGCAACAGCAGACGTCATCGGCGGGGCAGATTTCCCTGACCATGAACGTGATTCAGCAAATCACCACGCAGACGTCGTCGGGTTCGACCGCCACCGCCGAGAGCATCGGCAATTTGGCGAAGATGGCCAGTCAATTAAGGCGCTCGGTGTCGGGGTTTACTTTACCGGCTGCAAAGCAGGCCGATGACTGAAATGCACTCCAAATGTG
>NZ_JBOICG010000169.1:0-3659 GCF_050739995.1 Pseudomonas sp.
CTGCACGACTGTTTGCCCGATGGTTTGCGCCAGGCTGACCTGCGCGGTCATGCCTGGCCGTAATATACCATCGGGGTTGGGCAGCTCGACACGTACTTGCACGGTGCGACTGTCCATGGCGGTGGCCGGCAAGATCGCAGTGACCGTGCCGGTGACGACGTTGCCCGGTAAACCGACAAAGCGGCTCTGCACGGTTTGCCCCACGTGCAACCCTGCGCCTTGAGCCTCGGGTACGGCGACCTGCAACCACACCCGATCCAGTCCATTGAGCCGAGCCAGGGTCTGCCCCGCCGCCACCGTCATGCCTTCACGCACCTCGAGGGTTTGCAATGCGCCGCTCAACGGGCTGGCAACCGTCAACACCGACTGCACCTGACCGCTGCGTTCCATCTGCGCGATCAAACCGGCGGGCATGCCACTCAGGCGCAGGCGTTGACGCGCGGCAGCGATCAAACCGCTGTCACCGTTGTGGCGCAGCGCCAGAAACTCTTCCTGAACCGCCGCCCACTCAGGCACCAGAATGTCTGCCAACGGCGCGCCGGTCTTGAGTACATCCCCCGGGGCCCGTGCGTAAACCCGCTCGACAAACCCCGCCGCCCGCGCCTGCACCACCGCCACATCACGGTCGTTGAAGGCCAACACGCCCGACACGTCCAGATTGGACGTCAGTACACCCCGGCTGACACTCGCCAGGCGCACGCCAATGTTCTGCGCCAAGCGCGGATCGATCTGCACCACCGACGTTGCCGCCGAGGCGCCTGCGTCGGCATAGCGCGGCACCAGTTGCATGTCCATGAACGGCGATTTGCCGGGCTTGTCGAACTTCTGCTGCGGGAACATCGGGTCGTACCAATACAGTGCCTGCTTGTCGTCTTTGACGGGAGCAACAGCGACCGGGTGCAACTGCGCCACCCCGTAGCCAACGCCTAGCCCCAGCAGCACGAGCGCTACGGCGATTCGATTATTCATTGGCAGGTTCCCCATAGGCGAAGTACAGCTGGGCGCCGACAAGGGCGCGCTGCTCGATGGCATCAATTTGTTTGAAACGGGCTTCGACCAGCTCACGGCGAGCGCTGACCACGCTCACCAAGTCCCCCTTGCCTGCCCGGTAACCGGCCAGGCTCAGACGGACTTTTTCCTCGGCGAGCGGCACCAGGCTGTTCTGGCTGCGCTGCACGGCGCGGTCCAGCCGTTGATAGTCGGCCAGGTCATCGTCGAGCAACTGGAGATGTTCACGGGTAGCGGCTTCGCGCTCAGCGTCGAGCTGGTCCAGTTCGGCCTGCTTGGCCGCGATGCCAGGGTTTTGCCGGCGCCCGGGGAAAATCGGCAAGTCGAAGGTGAACTGCACGTTGACCATGTCACCGAACTCACGACTGCGATGCCCATAGTCGACTTCCCAGCTCCAGTCCGAGGTCTTCTGTGCCTTGGCCTCCTGCAACCGCGCTTGCGCCTCACGAGTGCGCGGCACGTAGGCTTGCAACCGCGGGTGTTGATGCAGGTTGTGGTTCAGGCTACCGGTATCGAGCGTCCAGTTGGGCAACTGGCCGCTGGGGGCTTCGTTGGCGGCCGTGCCGATCCAGCGTTTGAGGGCGGCGCGGGCCTGGGCGCGTTGCTGGGTCAACTCATCTTCGCGCCCGTTGAGTTCCGCGGCTTCCTGCTTGGGGATGACTGCATCGGAAGCCTGACCACGACCGCCTGCCAGTTGCGCACGCACGGTGTCTTGCAACAGGCGGTTCTGTTGGTAGAACGCGGTGAACAGCACTTGCTTTTGCTCGACCGCATACGCGCGAATCCATGCCTGGGCGGTAGCCTGGCGCACATTCAGACGTTCGATGCGCCCCTCGGCTGCGGTGCGCTCGAGGGTTGCGTCAGCCAGTTCGACCCGGGCCTTGCGCTTGTCGCGGCTGGGCACCTGCTGTTGTATGCCGATCATCTGTTGCGTCATTCCATCGCCATTCAATGTGCCGCGATTGGGCCCGCCAATGGGGAAATTTTGCAGGCCCACCACCAGCTTTGGGTCCGGCAGTTCGCCGGCCGGGATAGCCGATTGAGTGGCGGCTTGCAGCTTGGCCGACTCTGCCGCCAGCGACGGTGCGGTGTTTTGCGCCAGGCGCAAGGCGTCATCCAGGGTCAGCGCGCTCGCCAACGCCGGCCACGCCAGCACGCCCACCACCAGGGCGCGCATGTAGAGGGAATTCATGGTGAAGGTTCCTGATCTGTTCCACTGCGCGCCGCTTTATGCGGCCCACAGCAAGGCCGTCCCGGTCAGGGACGCGTCTTCAGGTGCAACAGGAATCAGGAACGGGGTGGGCGCCAGACGCCAGGCGGCGTGCGGTCGGGGATGAAGTCGGAGGCGCCATTGAGGGCTAACGGATGGGCTAGGGTCAACGGAGCCTTGAGCACTGGCATCGACAATTGCAGCATGCCGCCGGTCTTGCATTCCTGGCCAGGTTTGCACGCCTTGCCATGGTCGACGCCGTCCTGGCAACAGTCGGGCGACATGTCGCTCATCATCGGCATGTCTGACATCTTCATCGGGCACGGCTCGGTGCTCGACGGCACACCCGCCATCCCGGTGAGGGGAAGCGTGAGGCTCAGCAGCATGACGAAGATGACACGTAGAAGGCGGCTCATGGGGCGCGAGTCTAGCCAAGCCGGGGTTAAGCCGCCATTAACAATTGCGTGAGAACTCGGCTGTGGAAACGGATCTGTGCCAGGGTCAGGGCGGTGTAGCCGATGATCACTGCCGGTGGTAGGCGTGTCTCAACGCAAAACTTGCCCAACGGTTGCAACATCAACCCAACAGCGGCGGCACGTTGGCAGAAATCCTCCTCCGCCATATCCGCCGGCAACCACAGCACAAAGTGCAACCCAGCCTGCTGGCCACTCACACAGCAGTTATCCGGCAGGCACGCGAGCAAGGCATCACGCCGCGCCTGATACGCCTGGCGCGAAGCACGCAGATGACGCACGAAAGCACCACTGCCGAGGAACTCCAGCAACCCGACCTGATCCGTGGCCCCTACCGAATGCCCGGTGAGTTGCAGGGTGCGCAACAACGCAGGACGCAAGGCTTTGGGCACCACCATGAAGCCCACGCGTAAACCGGGAAACAGATTTTTGTTGAAGCTGCCGCAGTAAAGCACCCGGTCGCCGGAATCCAGGGACTTGAGCGCCGCCAGGGGCGCGCTGTTGTAGTTGTATTCGCTGTCGTAGTCGTCTTCGATCACCCAGGCGTCGGCACGGGCGGCCCAGTCCAGCAGCGCCAGGCGCCGTGAGACCGACAGGGTCATGCCCAGGGGGGCCTGGTGCGCCGGGGTGACGTAGGCCAGGCGTGCAGTGCCCGGCAGTTGATCGGTATCCAAACCCTCCGCCGTCACCGGGATGCTCTGAACCCGCGCTCCGGCCAGACTGAACAGGCGACGTGCGGGTTTATAGCCGGGGTCTTCAATGCAGGCCGTATCGCCAGGTTTGAGCAGCGTGCGGGCGATCAGGTCGAGGGCGTGGCGAATGCCAGTGGTGACGATCACCTCGTCGGCCTCGCATTGCATGCCGCGATAGCTGCGCAGGTAGTCGGCGATCTGCTCACGCAAGGCTGGCAACCCGGCCAGATGCGCAGCCTCCAGCACGCCGGGGCCTACGCTCAACAAGCCACGGGA
>NZ_JBOICG010000170.1:0-4473 GCF_050739995.1 Pseudomonas sp.
GGGGAATGCGGTCACCTGTGGGAGCGGGCTTGCCCGCGATGGCCTCAAGAACGCTGCGAGTGGTACAGGCTCACCTTGCGAAACTCCCAAGGCTCAGCCAGATCCGGCAGCGTCAGGGCATCGAGGATTTCCAGGCGCTGATAATCCGGGTGTTGGAAGTCGCGCACGCGTGAGTCCGCCACCAACGCTTCACGGCCGCGAGTGAGGAACTGGTCCAGCAGCGGCAGGTTGGCACGGTCGTAGAGCACGTCGGCGACGAGAATCAGGTCGAAGCGGTCGGCTTCGGCGAAAAAGTCGGCTGAATAATTCAGCTCAACCCCATTGAGCTCGGCATTTGCCCGGCAGGATGCGAGCGCCAGTGGGTCGAGGTCGCACGCCACCACTTCCAGCGCGCCCGCCTTGACGGCGGCAATCCCGGCCACGCCGGAGCCGGCGCCAAAATCCAGTACACGCTTGCCCGCGACCCACTCGGGATTGGCCGCCAGGTAGCGCGCCAACGCCAAACCGCTGGCCCAGCAGAAACTCCAGTAGGGCGGCTCATGCAGGATGCGCCGGGTTTCTTCCTGGCTGAATTCGCGGTCCATGTTGTCGGCGTCCAGTAACCACAACGACAACGCGGTGCCCGGCAGCGGGCAGGGCACCAATTGGGCGTCGCCGATCAGCTCGCTCAGGGCACTTTGCAGGCCCAGCGGTGGCGTCATGGTGCCTTGACGAGCTGCAGGGGGCCGGTGGTCTGGGTGATCGCTTGGGTGATACGCACGGCGGGCAGGTGCAGGATCAACTGGCCGGACTGGCTGGCGCGGCCACGCAATTCAACCCGTGCACCGGCCGGGAAGGCCTCGGGGTTGAAGCGCAGGCGGAAGGCCACGGGCTTGCCATTGCCGGTCAGCACGCTGCTGGCGAGCAGTTGTTGCGGGCGGTTACGCTCGTCGATCACCAACAACGCCAGTTCGACTTCGGCATTGGCCGGTACGCCGTTGAGGACGCCGCTGATTTCCCGCTGATAAGCCGGCAAGGGGCCGAGGTCTTCAATACCCGGGACTTTCTTCTCTTGTGCCGGTGTCGGTTGAGGCGCTGCCGGCTTGGGGGCTTCGCTGCTGCAGGCGACCAGAAAACTGAACAGGGTGAGTAAAACCAGTGGTCGTAGCGGCATGTACGGCTCCAGAAAGGACAAAATCCGTGGCGTGAAAATAAGCAAACATAATAGCCCGCCTGTATACCGTAAAGGCTATGGCTTGTCTTGCCACCGGGATGCGCTACCATGGCCCTCCCTTTTTTTGTTGCCTGCCACCATGCACTGTCCCTTCTGCGGTGCCAACGACACCAAGGTCATTGACTCGCGTCTGGTCGCCGAGGGCGATCAAGTGCGTCGCCGGCGCGAATGCCTGGCCTGCGGTGAACGTTTCACCACCTTCGAAACCGCCGAACTGGTATTGCCACGACTGATCAAGTCCGACGGCAGCCGCCAGCCTTTCGACGAAGACAAACTGCGCGCCGGTATGCAGCGCGCCCTAGAAAAACGCCCGGTGAGTGTCGAGCGGCTGGAGGCGGCACTGGTGCATATCAAGCACAAGCTGCGCGCGACCGGCGAGCGCGAGGTCAAGAGCCTGGTCGTTGGAGAACTGGTGATGGGCGAGCTGCAAAAGCTCGACGAAGTCGCCTACATCCGTTTCGCTTCGGTGTATCGACGCTTCCAGGACCTCAATGAGTTCCGCGAAGAGATCGACCGCCTGGCCCGTGAGCCGGTTAAACAATGACCCCAGAACAAGCGGTCCTCGACGCCCATTACATGGCCCGCGCCCTAGAACTGGCGCGCAAGGGCCTGTACACCACGCACCCCAACCCACGTGTGGGTTGCGTGATCGTGCGCGATGGGCAGATTGTCGGCGAAGGCTGGCATGAACGTACCGGCGAGCCCCATGCCGAACCGAATGCCCTGCGCGCCGCTGGCGACAAGGCGCGTGGCGCCACGGTGTACGTGACCCTCGAGCCGTGCAGCCATCACGGGCGTACACCGCCTTGCGCGGATGCGCTGGTGAGCGCCGGGGTTGCACGCGTCGTGGCCGGCATGCAGGACCCCAACCCGGAAGTGGCCGGGCGCGGTATGCAGCGCTTGGCCCAGGCGGGTATCGAGGTGCATAGCGGTGTTCTGGAGGCCCAGGCCCGTGCATTGAACCCGGGTTTCCTCAAGCGCATGGAACACGGCTTGCCATTTGTGCGGGTCAAGCTGGCGATGAGCCTGGACGGTCGCACCGCGATGGCCAGTGGCGAGAGCCAATGGATTACCGGCCCCGCCGCCCGCGCCGCTGTGCAGCGCCTGCGCGCCGAGGCCAGCGTGGTGCTGACCGGCGCCGACACGGTACTGGCTGACGGTGCGCGCTTGACCGTACGTGCCGCCGAACTGGGTCTGGATGAAGAAACCACTGCGCTCGCCATGTCGCGTCCACCGCTGCGTGTGTTGATCGATGGCCGCCTGCGCGTGCCGCTCAACGCGCCGTTTTTCAAGGCCGGCCCGGCGTTGGTCATCACCTGTGTCACGCCGGAGAACCAGTTCCCCCGTGGCCCCGAGTGCCTGGTGGTGCCGGGCGTCGAGGGCCAGGTCGACCTGCGCTCGGCCCTGGTCGCGTTGGCCGCCCGTGGCGTCAACGAAGTATTGGTGGAAGCCGGCCCAAGCCTGGCGGGCGCCTTTGCCCAGCAGGGCCTGGTGGACGAGTACGTGATCTTCGTCGCCGGCAAGTTCCTCGGCTCCGCCGCCCGACCCTTGTTGGACTGGCCGCTTGAGAAACTGGCGGATGCCCCCCAACTCAAGATCACTGAAATGCGCGCTGTAGGCGACGACTGGCGAGTCACTGCCATTCCCGTCCCGGCGGCGAGCGTATAATTCCCGGCCTGCGCCACGCGCAGCCTCGTTTTCCAGGAGAAGGCCATGTTCACCGGCATTATCGAATCCATCGGCAGCATCCGCGCCATGACCCCCAAGGGCGGCGACGTACGCCTGCTGGTTGAAACCGGCAAGCTCGACCTCGGCGACGTCAAGCTGGGTGACAGTATCGCCGTCAGCGGCGTGTGCCTGACCGTCATCGAGTTGCCGGGCAACGGCTTTGCCGCCGACGTCAGCCGGGAAACCCTGGACTGCACGGCGATGAACGACCTCAAGGCCGGCAGCCCGGTGAACCTGGAAAAGGCCCTGACGCCGACCACTCGTCTCGGCGGCCACCTGGTCAGCGGTCACGTTGATGGCGTCGGTGAAGTCGTTGCCCGCAGTGAAAACGCACGCGCCGTGGAATTCCGCATCCGTGCACCTAAAGAGTTGGCCAAGTACATCGCCCACAAAGGCTCGATCACCGTCGACGGCACCAGCCTGACCGTGAACGCCGTGAATGGCGCCGAATTCGAACTGACCATCATTCCCCACACCCTCAGCGAAACCATCATGGCCTCGTACCAGCCGGGTCGCCGGGTGAACCTGGAAGTGGACTTGCTTGCCCGTTACCTGGAGCGCCTGTTGCTGGGCGAAAAGGCCGCAGAGCCAGCATCTGGGAACATCACTGAAAGTTTTCTGGCCGCTAACGGCTACCTGAAATCCTGACCAAGGGGGTGCCGCGTGGCGCTCAATAGCATCGAAGAACTGGTTGAAGACATCCGCCAAGGCAAGATGGTCATCCTGATGGATGACGAAGACCGCGAAAACGAAGGCGACATCATCATGGCCGCCGAGGCCTGCCAGCCTGAGCACATCAACTTCATGGCCAAGCACGCCCGTGGGCTGATCTGCATGCCCATGAGCCGCGAGCGTTGCGAGTTGCTCAAGCTGCCGTTGATGGCGCCGCGCAATGGCTCGGGTTTTGGTACCAAGTTCACGGTTTCCATTGAAGCAACTACCGGCGTCACCACCGGTATCTCCGCCGCCGACCGCGCACGCACCGTGCAAGCCGCTGCCGCAAAGGATGCCAAGGCTGAAGACATCGTCAGCCCCGGTCACATCTTCCCGCTGATGGCCCAGCCGGGCGGCACCCTGGCCCGTGCCGGCCATACCGAAGCCGCCTGCGACCTGGCGCGCATGGCCGGTTTCGAGCCGAGCGGGGTGATCTGCGAAGTAATGAACGACGACGGCACCATGGCCCGTCGTCCAGAACTGGAAACCTTTGCCGCCGAACACAACATCAAGATCGGCACCATTGCCGACCTGATCCACTACCGCATGATCCACGAACGTACCGTTCAGCGGATTGCCGAGCAGCCGCTGGACAGCGAACTGGGCCAATTCAATTTGGTGACCTACCGTGATTCAGTGGAAGGCGACGTGCACATGGCCCTGACCCTGGGCAACATCTGCGCGGAAGAGCCGACCCTGGTGCGGGTGCACAACATGGACCCGCTGCGTGACTTGTTGATGGTCAAGCAACCGGGCCGCTGGAGCTTGCGGGCCGCCATGGCTGCGGTTTCCGAGGCGGGCAGTGGCGTGGTGTTGTT
>NZ_JBOICG010000171.1:0-2005 GCF_050739995.1 Pseudomonas sp.
CCAGCACCTACGTGACCAAGGGCGAAGGTGACCCGCGCTCGGTAATCGACAACGCCGGCGCCTACCTGGGCGACACCGTCACCCTCAACGAGCAATGGCAAGTCCTGGGCTCGCTGCGCTACGACCACTGGCGTGCCCAGACCCGCCAACGCGGCCAGGCAACCATCAGCAGCACCGACGGTGCCGTCAGCGGTCGGGTCGGCGCGGTGTTCAAGCCCTTGCCCAACGGCAGTATCTACGTGTCCTACAGCGAGGCGGCGCAACCGTCGGCGCTGGGCGCGTCCACCAACAACCAGATCTATGGCGCCGCCAGTACCAGTAACTACAGTCCGGCCAAATCCAAGACCTATGAACTGGGTACCAAGTGGGACATTGCCCACGACATGCTCAACGTCACGGCGGCGATTTTTCGCACGGAGCTGGATAACGCCTGGGAATACCAGGACGGCGAATCCGCCCCGGTACGCGCCCTGCCCGCCAAGCGCGTGGATGGTATAGAACTTGGCCTGCAAGGCAATATCACGCCGAGCTGGACTGCCTACGCGGGTTTCTCGGCGCTCAAGAGCACCCAGACCAAGGGCATCAACAAAGGCGCCGAAGCCAAGAACGTACCTGATCTGACCGCCAACCTGTGGACCACCTACGCCATCACCGACGCCCTGAGCCTGAGCTACGGCGAGCAATATGTCGGCCGGCGTCGCTACAGCGACAACCAATACGTCGGCGGTTTGAACAACAACAGCAGCTACGCCAACGGTCCGTCCGGGGTGTATGCGATCTATACCCGCGATCACGAAAAAGCTCCCGGTTACTGGCTGAGCAACGTGGCAGCGCAATACAAGGTGAACAAGGACACCACGGTCAACCTCAACCTCAACAATGTGTTCAATAAGTTCTATTACAGCCAGGTCGGCGCGTCCCTCGATGGCTTCCAGCTCTACGGCATCCCGGGTGCCGGGCGCACCCTCACTGCCAGTGTCGATTATGAATTCTGACTTTCCCCTTCCAGGAGCCCTCGCCATGTTGAAATCCCGACACCTGTTCAAACTCGGCGTGTTGTGTGCCGCGCTGTTCCTCGGTCACGCCGAAACCGCCGCGGCCCATGAAGTCACTGACGTACTGGGCCGCAAGGTCGAGGTGAAGGATGACGTCAAGCGCGTGGTACTCGGAGAAGGCCGTTTGGTTTCGGCATTTGCCTTGCTCGACAAGGAGGCGCCGTTCCAACGCATCGTCGGTTGGCAGAACGACTTGAAACTGCTGGACCCACATACCTACAACGCCTATGTAGCGAAGTTTCCGACAGTGAAAAACATCCCGCTGATCGGGCAGGCGTCGGAACAAAGCGTCAGTGCCGAGGAAATTCTGTCGTTGAAACCTGATCTGGCGGTGTTCAGCATTTCCGGCCACGGCCCCACAGAACACAGCCCGGTGGCGGATGTACTGGCCAAGGCCGGCATCCCGGTGTTGTTTGTCGACTTTCGTATCAACCCGGTGCAAGGCACCCACACCAGCATGAAGGCCCTGGGTGAAGCGCTGGGTCGCGAAACCCAGGCCAACGCCTTCCTGGCTTTCTATGACCAGCACATCAAGGCCATTACCGACGCCGTCGCCACCCTGCCTGCCGACAAGCGCCCGAGTGTATTCCTTGAACTGCTGGCCGGTGCCTGGCAAGCGCCGGGGCATACCACCGGTAAAAGCGGCATGGGCGAAGTGATCAAGCTGGTGGGCGGGCGCAATATCGCCGCCGACGTGGTGCCGGGTGCCTTGGGCGATATCAGTGTGGAGTACGCGCTGAAAGCCGATCCGGATGTGTATGTGGCGACCGGCAACCACAAGCCAGGGTTGATCCTGGGCGCAGGCGTCAGCACCGATGAAGCACGCGAAGCCTTTGATCGCGTGTTGGCCCGACCGGAATTCGCCAACCTGCGTGCCATCCGCGAAGGCAATGCCCACGGCCTGTGGCATGACTTCTACAACTCGCCGTACAACCTGTTGGCCATTGAAG
>NZ_JBOICG010000172.1:0-5829 GCF_050739995.1 Pseudomonas sp.
CAATCAAGTGTGGGAGGGGGCTTGCTCCCGATGAGGCCCTGACAGGCGCTAAATCAACGTCTCGATACGCAAGGAATTGGTGGAGCCAGGCTGCCCAAACGGCACCCCCGCCGTGATCACCAACGTATCCCCACGCTGCGCCATGCCCTGGGCCTGGGCAATTTCCAGTGCGGTGGAACACACCTCATCCACCTGCCGCAGCCGATCATTGACCACCGAATGCACGCCCCACGCCACGCTCAAGCGCCGTGCCGTGGACAGGTTCGGCGTGAGGTTGAGAATCGGTGCCACTGGCCGCTCCCGCGCCGCGCGCAGGCTGGAGCTGCCCGATTCGCTGTAGTTCACCAGCACCGCCACCGGCAAGATGCTGCTGATGCGCCGGATCGCACAGCTGATCGCGTCAGACACCGTGGCGTCCGCCTTGGGTCGGCTGACGTCCAGTTGCGTCTGGTAATCCGGACCGTTTTCCACTTGGCGGATGATCTTGCTCATCATCTGTACGGCTTCCAGCGGGTATTCGCCCGAGGCGGTTTCCGCCGACAGCATCACCGCATCCGCACCTTCGGCCACTGCATTGGCCACGTCGGTGACTTCGGCGCGGGTTGGCGCAGGCGAAAAACGCATGGATTCGAGCATCTGCGTGGCCACCACCACCGGCTTACCCAATTGGCGACAGGTGCTGATGATGTCTTTCTGGATTTGCGGCACGCTTTCCGCCGGCACTTCCACGCCCAGGTCGCCTCTGGCCACCATGATTGCGTCACTCAGTTCGGCGATTTCCTGCAGGCGCTGCACGGCCGACGGCTTCTCGATCTTGGCCATCAGAAACGCCTTGTCGCCGATCAATTCGCGAGCTTCGCGGATGTCTTCCGGGCGTTGTACAAAGGACAGCGCCACCCAGTCCACACCCAGTTCCAGGCCGAAGCTCAGATCGCGACGATCCTTGGCGGTCAGCGGGCTGAGCTCGAGCAAGGCTTGCGGCACATTCACACCTTTGCGGTCGGACAACTCACCGCCATTGAGCACGGTGGTGTCGATAGCGTCGGCGTGCTTGGTGATGACCCGCAGGCGCAGCTTGCCGTCATCCAACAGCAGGTCCATGCCTGGCTCCAACGCCGCGATGATTTCCGGGTGGGGCAGGTTGACCCGGCGCTGGTCGCCAGGGGTCGGGTCCAGGTCCAGGCGCAACGCCTGGCCGCGCACCAGTTGTACCTTGCCCTCGGCAAAACACCCGACCCGCAGTTTCGGCCCTTGCAAGTCCATGAGAATACCCAGCGGGTAATTCAGCTGGCGCTCCACCTGGCGAATCCACTGGTAGCGCTGCGCGTGATCAGCGTGATCACCGTGGCTGAAGTTGAGGCGAAAGATATTCACCCCGGCTTCCACCAACTCGCGGATGTCGTCGATACCGTCGGTGGCCGGGCCCAGGGTGGCGAGGATTTTGACCTTCTTGTCAGGCGTCATGTTTGGCAGTCTCAAGAATCAGGATGGCGCGGAAGTCATTGACGTTGGTACGGGTCGGCTCGGTGACGATCAGGTCGTCGAGCGCGGCGAAATAGTCGTAGCCATTGTTGTTGTCCAGCTCGTCGCTGGCCGACAGGCCCAGGGCTTCGGCGCGGGCGTAGCTGGTGGGGGTCATGAGCGCGCCGGCATTGTCTTCCGAGCCGTCGATGCCGTCGGTGTCACCGGCCAGGGCGTACACGCCGGGCAGCCCTTTGAGGCTGTCGGTGAGGCTTAGCAGGAATTCGGCATTGCGCCCGCCACGGCCATCGCCGCGTACGGTGACGGTGGTTTCACCGCCGGACAGGATCACGCACGGCGCCGCCAAAGGCTGGCCGTGCTGCACGATTTGCCGGGCGATACCGGCGTGCACCTTGGCCACATCCCGCGCTTCACCTTCCAGGTCGCCGAGGATCAACGGGCTGAACCCAGCCTGACGCACTTTCACGGCCACCGCTTCCAGGGACTGCTGTGGTCTCGCGATCAACTGGAAGTGGCTGCGGGCGAGGACCGGGTCGCCAGGTTTGACGGTTTCCGAGGCCGGGTCCTGCAACCAGCTGCGTACCGAGGCGGGTGCATCGATGTGGTAGCGCTTGAGGATCGCCAGGGCCTGTTGCGAGGTGCTCGGGTCGCCGACGGTCGGGCCGGAGGCGATCACTGTGGCCTGGTCGCCCGGCACGTCGGAGATGGCGTAGGTGTACACCGTCGCCGGCCATGCGGCTTTCGCCAGCCGGCCCCCCTTGATGGCCGAGAGGTGTTTGCGCACGCAATTCATCTCGCCAATGGTGGCGCCGGATTTGAGCAGGGCTTTGTTGATGGCTTGTTTGTCCGCCAGGCTGATGCCTTCGGCGGGCAGGGCGAGCAACGCGGAGCCGCCACCGGAGAGCAGGAAGATCACGCGGTCGGCTTCGGTCAGGTTGCTGATCAGCGCCAGCACACGCTTGGCCACCGCCAGGCCCGCTGCATCGGGCACCGGGTGAGCAGCCTCGACCACTTCGATTTTCTTGCAGGGCGCGCCGTGGCCGTAGCGGGTGACGACCAGTCCACTGACTTCGCCCTGCCAACAGTTTTCGACGACGAGGGCCATGGCAGCCGCGGCTTTGCCGGCGCCGATCACGATCACGCGGCCGCTGCGGTCGGTGGGTAGATAAGGTTCAAGGACTTGCCGGGGATGGGCGGCGTCGATGGCTGTGGCAAACAGCTCGCGAAGCAGGTGTTGCGGATCGACCGACATAAGCGGGCTCCCGGAGATTTTTTGTTATTAGAGGTGCTTCAATTTCAGGCTTGAAATGCAATCAAACTGTGGGAGGGGGCTTGCTCCCGATAGCAGTCTTTCATTCAACATTTTTGTCTACTGATACACCGCTTTCGGGAGCAAGCCCCCTCCCACATTCGATCGCTTTTCAGATCAAGATTTACTTCTCGCGAATCGAGAAATTCGCCATATGCTCCAGCCCCTTGATCAACGCCGAGTGGTCCCAGTTGCCGCCACCAATCGCCGTGCAGGTGCTGAACACCTGTTGCGTGCCAGCAGTGTTCGGCAGGTTGATCCCCAGTTCCTTGGCACCGGCCAGGGCCAGGTTCAGGTCCTTTTGGTGCAGGTTGATACGGAAGCCTGGATCGAAGGTGCCCTTGATCATGCGTTCGCCGTGCACTTCCAGGATCTTCGACGAGGCAAAGCCGCCCATCAGCGCTTCACGCACCTTGGCCGGGTCGGCGCCGTTCTTGGCGGCGAACAACAGTGCTTCGGCCACCGCCTGAATGTTCAGCGCGACGATGATCTGGTTCGCGACCTTGGCGGTCTGGCCATCGCCATTGCCGCCCACCAGCGTGATGTTCTTGCCCATGCTCTGGAACAGCGGCAGTGCGCGTTCAAACGTCTGCGGCTCGCCACCGACCATGATGCTCAAAGTACCGGCCTTGGCACCGACTTCACCACCGGACACCGGCGCATCCAGGTACTGCGCGCCGGTGGCATTGATCTTCGCCGCGAACGCCTTGGTGGCGGTGGGGGAGATCGAACTCATGTCGATCACCACCTTGTTCGGCGACAGGCCCGCCGCAACGCCATCGGCGCGGAACAGCACGTCATCGACCTGCGGGGTGTCGGGCACCATTACGATGATGAACTCGGCTTCCTGGGCGACCTGTTGCGGGTTGGCCAGGGCCACGGCGCCAGCGGCGACCAACTCGGCTGGGGCCTTGCCGTGGTGCTCGGAGAGAAACAGTTGATGACCGGCTTTCTGCAGGTTCGCGGCCATGGGTTGGCCCATGATGCCGGTGCCGATAAATCCGATTTTAGCCATGATGAAAATCCTCTTTTTATTACACAACCGGCTCAATGTGGGAGGGGGCTTGCCCCCGATAGCGGTGTGTCAGGCGAACGTGTACTGACTGACCTGACGTCATCGGGGGCAAGCCCCCTCCCACATTGGTTTTGCGCTGTGTCAGTTAGATCGCGTTGTGAGATTTGAGCCAACCAAGGCCCGCTTCGGTGGTAGTCAACGGCTTGTACTCACAGCCGACCCAACCCGTGTAGCCGATGCGGACCAAATGCTCGAACAGGAATCGATAGTTGATCTCCCCTGTTCCTGGCTCATTGCGCCCTGGGTTGTCGGCCAGCTGGATGTGGTTGATCTCACCCAGGTGCGCCGCCATGGTGCGGGCCAGGTCGCCCTCCATGATTTGCATGTGGTAGATGTCGTACTGCAGGAACAGGTTGTCACTGCCCACTTGTTCACGAATCGACAGGGCTTGGGCGGTGTTGTTGAGGTAGAAACCCGGGATGTCGCGGGTATTGATCATCTCCATCACCAGTTTGATGCCCGCCGCCTGTAGCTTGTCGGCGGCGTACTTGAGGTTGGCGACGAAGGTTTTTTCCACGGTTTCGTCATCCACACCGGCAGGGCGAATGCCCGCCAGGCAGTTGACCTGGGTATTGCCCAGCACCTGGGCGTAGGCGATGGCCAGCTTGACCCCGGCACGGAACTCCTCGACCCGGTCCGGGTGGCACGCCAAGCCGCGTTCGCCTTTGGCCCAGTCACCGGCCGGCAGGTTGAACAGCACTTGGGTCAGGCCGTTGGCGTCCAGTTGTGCCTTGATCTCGGCCGAGCTGAACTCGTACGGAAACAGGTACTCGACGCCTTGGAAGCCGGCGTCGGCAGCCGCTTTGAAACGGGCGAGAAAGTCCTGCTCGGTAAACAGCATGGACAGGTTGGCGGCAAAACGCGGCATAGGGTTCTCCTTAATCGAGCAGGGAAATGGCGGTCGGTGCATCGTTGCCGACCAAGGCCAGATCTTCGAATTCGTTGACGGCGTTGATCTCGGTGCCCATGGAAATATTGGTCACGCGCTCCAGAATAATCTCAACGATCACCGGCACCTTGAATTCTTCGATCATTTCCTCAGCCTTGCGCAACGCCGGCGCAATCTGGCCCGGTTCGAACACGCGCAAGGCCTTGCAACCCAGGCCCTCGGCGACGGCCACGTGGTCTACGCCATAGCCGTTGAGTTCCGGGGCGTTGAGGTTGTCGAAAGACAACTGCACGCAGTAGTCCATTTCAAAGCCGCGCTGGGCCTGGCGGATCAAACCGAGGTAAGAGTTGTTCACCACCACGTGGATGTACGGCAGCTTGAACTGTGCACCTACCGCCAACTCTTCGATCATGAACTGGAAGTCATAGTCGCCCGACAGCGCCACGACCTTGCGGCTTGGGTCAGCCTTGACCACGCCCAGGGCGGCAGGGATGGTCCACCCCAGCGGGCCGGCCTGGCCGCAGTTGATCCAGTGCCGTGGCTTGTACACATGCAGGAACTGCGCGCCGGCAATCTGCGACAGGCCGATGGTGCTGACGTAGCAGGTGTCTTTGCCGAACACCTGGTTCATCTCTTCGTACACCCGTTGCGGCTTGACCGGCACGTTGTCGAAGTGGGTCTTGCGGTGCAGGGTGGCTTTGCGCTGTTGGCAGTCATGCAGCCAGGCGCTGCGGTCCTTGAGCTTGCCTGCGGCTTTCCACTCGCGGGCGACTTCAATGAACATCGTCAGTGCGGAACCGGCGTCGGAAACGATGCCCAGGTCCGGGGTGAACACGCGGCCAATCTGCGTCGGCTCGATGTCGACGTGAATGAACTTGCGGCCTTCGGTGTACACCTCCACCGAACCGGTATGGCGGTTGGCCCAGCGGTTACCGATGCCCAGCACCACGTCCGATTTCAACATCGTGGCGTTGCCATAACGGTGGGACGTTTGCAGGCCGACCATGCCCACCATCTGCGGGTGATCGTCCGGGATCGTGCCCCAGCCCATCAGGGTCGGGATCACCGGGATGC
>NZ_JBOICG010000173.1:0-11114 GCF_050739995.1 Pseudomonas sp.
CGCAATACCTGTCGCTTGGGCAGGATGCCGACGGTGAATACATCTTTCCATTCCAGTTGGTCGCCGTATTGTCCTGCATCGGCAAGGACTTCACCGGCGGTGAATTTGTCCTCACGGAACAGCGCCCAAGAATGCAATCGCGCCCGATGGTGGTGCCACTGCGTCGGGGCGATCTGGCAATCATCACCACGGCTCAACGCCCGTTCAAAGGCAACAAGGGTTACTACCAGGTCAATATGAAGCACGCCATCAGCCGAGTAAAAAGCGGCGAACGCCTTGGGTTTTCCCTGGGGTTTCATTTCGCTCCAGGGCCACGCCATGACCGAACCGCGTGAGTGGACGCTGCTGGGCAGCGCTGGCAAACCCTGGCTGAGCCGGCAGCCCGGAACGCTGGGGGGGGCATCGGCGCGGCAAACGCTATGGAAAGCTCGACTGCCCCGCCGCATTGAGGGCTATTGCACACGGAGGCTATGTGAAGGATCGCGTATTTTTTCTCGACGAAGCCAGTGCCATCGCGGCCGGCTATCGCCCCTGCGCCATCTGCATGCCTGTCGAGTATCGCCAATGGAAGTTTCAGGAGCACTGATGAACACTCAAACCGACTTGCAGAATATCGACTGGTCAGTCGTCGAAACAGCCTTGATGAACGACGGGTTTGCCCTGCTTGCGCCTTTGATAACTCGGCAAAACTGCGAGCAGTTAGCCGCGCTCTATGCCGATGACACTCACTTTCGCAGCCGTATCATCATGGAGCGCTACGCCTTCGGCCGGGGGGAATACCAATATTTCAAATATCCCCTGCCGCCCCTCGTCGAAGACTTGCGAACTCGCCTGTACAGCCACCTTGCCCCCATCGCCAACCGCTGGCACTCGGCATTGAAAGTCGGCCAGCGGTTTCCCGAGACACACACAGCGTTCAAAGCGGCCTGTCATCAGGCAGGCCAGTGCCGACCCACGCCGTTGATGTTGCGTTACCGTGAAAACGACTACACCTGCCTGCATCAAGACCTGTATGGCGAGCAGGTGTTTCCGTTTCAGGTGGTGTTCCTGCTGGATCAGCCTGGCGTGGATTTCGACGGCGGCGAATTCATTCTTGCCCAAACCGCCTCCAACAAGCCGGGCCAGGTGGAGGTCGTCACGATCGGCCGGGGCCAGGCGGTGATTTTTGCGGTGAACAGCCGCCCGGCGCAGTCGGCACGAGGGTATTACCGAATGACGGTACGTCATGGGGTAAGCCGCCTTCATCGCGGTGAACGCAGAACCCTCGGTATCATTTTCCACGATGCCAAATGACCGCCTTCAGCGGGCAACGGGCTTCAGGTGCTTGATCCATTCAACCGCGCCCTCAACTGACGGGCCTGCGCCTAAAGCATCGGTGAATGGTTCACCACCCGTAGCGCCAGGCCTTCGTAGGCATCCAACGTGATGGTGAACGCCCCCTCGGCAGTCAGGTCACCTTCGACTCGCTCATTGATGATATCCACCACAGGCCCAGGCCCGATGTTAGGCAGATGCAACGTCTCGGTGAGGGGTGTGGCGCTGAAGTTGAGCGCCGTGATCTGCGTGCCCTTCCCGGCTGGCAGTTCGTGGACCATCACCAACAAGCCCGGATGCTCGACGTCTGGCACTTGAATCTGGCGGCTGGCCGCGATGTCGTAGGCGCGACGCACCGCGAGGATTTTTTGCAGTTGCGACGAAAACGAGTCCGGGTCCTGCAACTGCTCATTGAGATTGCCGTACAAGGTTCGTGAGCGCGGCATCTGCCCCGCCGACCGCTCGGCATCCGGATTCAGGTCCACCAGGTCATAGGCGCCGCGATGAATCCAGCGGGTGTCGCCGTCCGTCATCAAATGCGCCACCTCCTCGGCCGCCAAGGGCAACGCGCCCACCAGGTCCCAGCCGGACAAGGCAAACACTCCGGGCTGCATCGCGTTGTACATCACCAGCAGTAAATGCACCTGACGGATCTGGCGGATATCCGCAGGCGTGATTGCCTCCAGGTCACGAATACCCAGTGCAGCCGTAATGATGCTCGCCGTGGTACAGGACACACCATTGGTCACGAACTTGAGGTTATACGGCGCCTGCTCACCGGCGAGGCGTTCGTACATCTGCTCGCGAATGTGTTCGCGCAGAATGTTGCCGGGGAAGGTCTGGCCTTGGTAGAGGTAGTTGTCGTGGGCATGCAGGGTCCAGAAATGCACCAGTTCCAGGGTCAGTTCATCGTGGTTCTGTAACGCATGGATCAGCGAGCCGGGGTCGATGCCCTGGCTGTGCATTTCGCGCAGCATCAGCCGCAGAAACTCCGTGTCACCCATCAGCAGCGCATGCTGGTAGGCCGGACGGGTGATGAAGTCATAGGACAGATCCGCACCGCCATGGGACATGGCGGCGATATCATCCACGGTCAGGTTCAACTCCTGGAAACTGAAGCCACCGGCCTTGCGAATCGCACCGCCCAACAACTGGTTGCCGGTGATCGACAGCGGATGGCTTTCCGACCAGGCCGTGCCATCCAGCTTGCGTTCCACGCCCAGGAAGCCATTGGCGTCCAGGCGCAGGACCTTGGCACCCATCACATCGATGGCATGCAAGGCGTCGCCGATGATCATCTGTTGCGCGGCGAACGAAGGATCGAGCCAGTTCAGTGACGGCTGCCCTTCCTTGAAGTAATGCAGGTACACCCAACGCCGCGCCTTGCCGTCCACACCCAACACCACGGGCGTTGCGCTCCAGTCGGTTTCCTTGACACCCGGTTCAAAGAAGATCACCCGCTGCAATTGGCCGACGATGTAATGCTTGTCGCGCAGCGCGTCCACCTGCGCCGGGCTGAGGTTCTGCGCATCGCGCCCCTCGGCAACGTCAGGCAGCAAGGGCCAGTCTTCCTCACGGATTTCCACCATGTGGTACAGGCCGGGATAGTCTTCGTAGGCCATCTCGGCCAAGCGAAAATCCGCGCCCTTGCCGGTGTGGGATGGGATGACGTCATCGATGATCACCGCATTGTGCGCCGCCGCCATGCGCGTCAACGCCTGTAACTGCGCCTCGGTACCCAGTTGCGGATCGATCTCGAAACTGATGCGGTCGAAATTGCCGTCGATGGTCGGCGTGTATTCGCGGCCCGACAGACCACCGGATTTTTTCAGCGGGCCGTTGTGAATACCCTGGATGCCGATCTTCGACAGGGCATGCCACAGCATCTCGTCCCCCAGCGCCTCCAGCACCGTGCCATTCTCACGGGTCACGATCGAAGCCGGATAAGCGGTGAACCACACCGACGACAACGCGCAGGCATCACGGGGCCGGGTCTGCGCGTACGGCTGCTGCCACAAGCGCCCCTGCCCCGAATAGAGCCTGGCCCGCTGGCGCGCCGCGTGCAGCATCGATTGTCCAACCAGCCAGTTCACATGATCGTTGTCCGTCGCCGTCATAAGCCTGATACCTGTGTGGTGAAAAGGGCATTGGTAAGCATAGGAGGGTCGACGGCGGCCATTCGTTGCATTGCGATGGCGGTGACTATTCCAACTGGCGATATTGGCGTGGCGTAAACCCGGTGGACGCCTTGAACTGGCGGGTAAATGCACTGTGATCGGTGTAGCCGCATTGCAGCGCCACGTCGGTGATCGGCAACTCGGTATGCAACAAGCGATGGGCATGTTCCAGGCGGACTTTCTGGATCATCTGTCGGGGTGTGAGGTGGAATACGCGTTTGCAGTAGCGTTCCAGCTGCGCCACGGAAATCCCGGCGATTCGCGTCAGTTCGCCCAAGGTGACGCGCCGGTTGAAATGCTGGCGGATGTAGTCATCCACGGCGGCCAGGCGCTGATACGCCGGGTGGGTTTCGCTGGCCGATTGCAGGTCGACGGAAATGCCGGCCAAGCCGATGATCTGGCCTTGATGGTTATACAACGGCCATTTATGGGTCAGGCACCAACCGGGCTCGCGAGTGCCGTAGAGGTGCAACTCCAACTGATCCTCAAGTACGAAGCCCTCCTCCAACACACGCCGGTCCTGTTCGGTATAACCCGGCCCGAGTTGCGCGGGGAAGACTTCGGCGCTGGTCTTGCCCAGCAACGGTTGCAGCTGTTTGAGGCCGCAGCGTTGCACTAAGGTACGGTTGGCAAGCACGTAGCGGGCGTGCATGTCCTTGATGAAAATCGTGGCATTGGGGATCACATCCAGCATCGGCAACAGCTGCGCCACACCGCTCAACAACTGTTCGATGCTCTCGGGGCGATGGGCCTCGCGCCCTTGGCACAGGCTGGCGAACGCAGTGCGCAACATGGGATAGCCTCCGGTTTT
Source organism: Pseudomonas sp. (assembly GCF_050739995.1). Classification (GTDB taxonomy): domain Bacteria; phylum Pseudomonadota; class Gammaproteobacteria; order Pseudomonadales; family Pseudomonadaceae; genus Aquipseudomonas. The sequence goes on from NZ_JBOICG010000173.1 coordinate 4,303, forward strand.
TTCGAGCAGATTGCCCCATGCCCGAGGCGCTGTCGAGCACAGAGAATTGTGCCGAATTCGTCATCCTCACCTGCGCAAAACATCAATCACCACGCCCTTGATGGGTTCAGGATAGCGCCACTGCATGCCTATCCAATAACTCACAAGAAGGCGCCGCCATGTCTGCTCAAGGCAAGTTCAAGAAACAACTTTCACTGATGGACCTCACCTTTATCGGGCTGGGCGCCATCTTCGGTTCGGGCTGGTTATTCGCCGCCAGCCACGTGTCTGCCATCGCCGGTCCCGCAGGGATTTTCTCCTGGTTACTGGGTGGTTTTGCGGTGCTGCTGCTGGGCATTGTGTACTGCGAATTGGGCGCCGCATTGCCCCGCGCCGGTGGCGTGGTGCGTTACCCGGTGTACTCCCACGGCCCATTGCTGGGTTACTTGATGGGTTTTATCACCTTGATCGCGTTTTCCAGCCTGGTGGCGATTGAAGTGGTGGCCTCGCGCCAATACGCGGCGGCATGGTTTCCCGAACTGACCAAGGCGGGCTCCAGCGACCCGACCACCCTCGGCTGGCTGGTGCAATTTGCCTTGCTGTGCCTGTTTTTTATCCTCAACTACCGCAGCGTGAAGACCTTCGCCATCGCGAATAACCTGGTGAGTGTGTTCAAGTTCATCGTGCCGCTGTTGGTGATCGGCGTGCTGTTCACCTTCTTCAAACCGGCAAATTTCCAGGTGCATGGCTTCGCACCGTTTGGCCTGTCGGGCATTGAGATGGCGGTGTCAGCCGGTGGTGTGATCTTTGCGTACCTGGGCCTCACGCCGATCATCTCGGTCGCCAGTGAAGTGAAGAACCCGCAACGCACGATTCCGATTGCGCTGATCCTTTCCGTGTTGCTGTCCACCGCGATCTACGTGTTGCTGCAAACCGCGTTCCTCGGTGGCGTGCCAACGGAAATGCTCGCCAACGGCTGGGCCGGGATCAGCAAGGAGCTGGCGCTGCCATATCGCGATATTGCCTTGGCGTTGGGTGTGGGTTGGCTGGCATATCTGGTGGTGGCCGACGCGGTGATCTCACCCAGCGGCTGCGGCAACATCTACATGAACGCCACCCCGCGTGTGGTGTATGGATGGGCGCAGACCGGCACGTTCTTCAAGATCTTCACCCGCATCGACGAGAAGTCCGGCATCCCGCGCCCGGCGCTGTGGCTGACCTTTGGCTTGTCGGTGTTCTGGACCCTGCCGTTTCCGTCCTGGGAGGCGCTGATCAACGTGGTCTCCGCCGCGTTGATCCTCAGTTACGCCGTGGCACCGGTCACCGTCGCCGCGCTACGCCGTAATGCGCCACAGATGGTGCGCCCGTTCCGCGTCAAGGGCATGGCGGTACTCGGCCCGCTGTCGTTCATCATCGCCGCACTGATCGTGTACTGGTCCGGTTGGAGCACCGTGTCCTGGCTGCTTGGCCTGCAAATCCTGATGTTTGTGGTGTACCTGCTGTGTGCTCGCTGGGTGCCGACCGCGCACCTGAACATCCAACAGCAAGTGCGTTCGTCGGCCTGGCTGATCGGTTTTTATGCGGTGACCATCCTCCTTTCCAAGCTCGGCAGCTTCGGTGGCATCGGCGTGATCAGCCATCCGTTTGACACGCTGGTCGTCGCCGTCTGCGCCTTGGGTATCTATTACTGGGGCGCTGCCACCGGCGTACCTGCACACCTGGTGCGCCTGGAAAACGAAGACGATGAAAGCGAAGCCGTCAGCGATTCGCACTACAGCGCCCCACTGTCCCCGGCTACCCATTGATGGAGCGCTCTATGAAACGCCTGCACGTTATCGACTCCCACACCGGCGGTGAACCTACGCGCCTGGTCATGGACGGTTTCCCTGAATTGGTCGGCAACACCCTCGCCGAAAAACTCGAACATTTGCGCGTCCATCACGATCAATGGCGTCGCGCCTGCCTGTTGGAACCCCGTGGCAACGATGTACTGGTCGGCGCGCTGTACTGCGAGCCGATCACACCCGGCGCGACCTGCGGGGTGATTTTCTTCAATAACGCCGGCTATCTCGGCATGTGCGGCCACGGCACTATCGGCCTGGTGGCCTCGCTGCACCACCTGGGCCATATCGAACCGGGTGTGCACCAGATCGACACGCCGGTCGGCCCGGTGGCGGCCACGCTGCATGCTGACGGCGCGGTAACGGTGCGTAACGTACCCGCTTACCGCTATCGCCAAGGCGTATCGGTCGAGGTGCCTGGGCACGGCGTCGTGCGCGGCGATATCGCCTGGGGCGGCAACTGGTTTTTCCTGGTGTCGGACCACGGCCACCGGCTGCAGATGGATAACGTCGACGCTCTCAGCGACTACACCCGCGCGATGCTCAAGGCCCTGCAGGCCCAAGGCATCTCTGGCGCGGACGGTGCGGTGATCGACCATATCGAACTGTTCGCCGACGACGCCCAGGCCGACAGCCGCAACTTCGTCATGTGCCCTGGCGGCGCCTACGACCGCTCGCCCTGCGGCACCGGTACCAGCGCCAAGCTCGCGTGCCTGGCCGCCGATGGAAAACTCGCGGCGGGTGACACCTGGGTGCAAGCCAGTATCACCGGCAGCCAATTCGAGGGTCGTTATGAATGGGACGGCGAACACGTACGCCCTTACATCACCGGCCGCGCCTACATGACCGCCGACAGCACCTTGCTGATCGACGCGCAGGACCCTTTCGCCTGGGGCATCTGAGCCCTCACTTATTCAACTGAACGGAGCAAAAACAATGAGCGACAACATCTTCACCGGTTGCATCCCTGCGCTGATGACCCCATGCACCCCGGAACGCAAACCTGACTTCGACGCACTGGTTGCCAAAGGCCGCGAACTGATCGATATCGGCATGAGCGCCGTGGTGTATTGCGGCTCCATGGGCGACTGGCCACTGCTCACCGAAGCCGAGCGTCAGGAAGGTGTGGCGCGCCTGGTGGCCGCTGGCGTGCCGACCATTGTCGGTACCGGCGCGGTGAACAGCCGTGAAGCGGTGGCCCATGCAGCCCATGCGGCCAAGGTCGGCGCCCATGGCTTGATGGTGATTCCCCGCGTGCTGTCCCGTGGTGCCAGCGCCACGGCGCAAAAGGCCCACTTCGCCGCGATCCTCAAGGCGGCGCCCAACCTGCCCGCGGTGATCTACAACAGCCCTTACTACGGCTTCGCCACCCGCGCAGATCTGTTTTTCGAACTGCGCCGCGAACACCCGAACCTCATCGGTTTCAAGGAATTCGGCGGCGGTGCCGACCTGCGTTATGCAGCGGAAAACATCACCTCCAAGGACGATGACGTGACCTTGATGGTTGGTGTCGATACCCAAGTGGTCCATGGTTTCGTCAACTGCAACGCCACCGGCGCCATCACCGGCATCGGCAATGCCCTGCCACGGGAAGTGCTGCAATTGGTGGCCCTGAGCAAACAAGCCGCCAAGGGCGATGCCAAGGCGCGGCGCCTGGCCCGTGAGCTGGAAGCGGCGCTGGCCGTGTTGTCGTCCTTCGATGAAGGCTGCGACCTGGTGCTGTATTACAAGCACCTGATGGTGCTCAACGGTGACCGGCAATACGCCCTGCACTTCAACGAAACCGATGTGCTCAGCGATGCCCAGCGGCGTTACGCCGAGAACCAGTACGCGCTGTTCCGCCAGTGGTACGCCAACTGGTCGGCCGAACAGAACGTCGCCTGACCCTTTCGCGCCGCCGTGCCTGCCACGGCGGCCAATCCCTTTTTTAGCAGGACGACTCCATGACTCTGACGGGCAGTATGCTGATCGGTCAACACGCCGTGTCCGGCCATCGCGAAGCGATCCGGGCCATCAATCCCGCCACCGACACACCACTGGAACCCGCCTACCACGGCGGCAGTGGCGAACACGTCGAACGGGCCTGTGCCCTGGCGTGGGCGGCGTTCGATACCTATCGCGAAACCTCCCTGGAGGCTCGCGCCACCTTTCTAGAAACCATTGCCGACCATATCGAAGCGCTCGGCGATGAGCTGATCGAACGCGCCGTGGCCGAAACCGGCCTGCCACGCCCACGCATCCTTGGCGAGCGAGGCCGTACCTGCGGGCAGTTGCGCACCTTCGCACGTACCGTACGGGCCGGTGAGTGGCTGGATGTGCGGGTGGATACTGCCCAGCCTGAGCGACAACCACTGCCGCGGGCAGACCTGCGCCAACGCCATATACCGCTCGGGCCGGTGGCCGTCTTCGGCGCGAGTAATTTCCCGCTGGCATTCTCGGTAGCGGGTGGCGATACCGCCTCGGCCTTGGCGGCCGGTTGCCCAGTCATTGTCAAAGCTCACGGCGCCCACCCAGGCACCAGCGAGTTGGTAGCGCGTGCGTTGGCCCAAGCGGTAAAAGCATGCAGTTTGCCAGAGGGCGTGTTTTCGCTGCTGTACGGTTCCGGCCGCGAAGTCGGTATGGCACTGGTGAGCGACCCGCGCATTAAAGCCGTCGGTTTTACCGGCTCACGCAGCGGTGGTATCGCGCTGACTCAAGCTGCCCAGGCACGGCCAGAGCCGATTCCGGTGTATGCGGAAATGAGTTCGATCAACCCGGTGTATCTGTTTCCCGCCGCGCTGCAAGCGCGTGCGCAAGGTCTGGCCCAGGGCTTTGTCACCTCACTGACCCAAGGCGCCGGGCAATTTTGCACCAACCCTGGCCTGGTGATTGCCATTGCCGGAGAGGCACTGGAGCGCTTCATCGGCACGGCCCGGGAGCTGCTTTCGCCATGCGCGGCTCAGACCATGCTGACGCCCGGTATTTTCAGCGCCTACTCGGTTGGCGTGGGGGCATTAGCCGGTCATGCCGAGATCGCCGCACAAGGTTTACCGGCCGACGGCCCGAACCAGGGCCGGGCGCATCTGTTCGTCGCCCAGGCCAGCGCCTTCCTGACGAATGAGCACCTGCAGGCCGAAGTGTTTGGCGCAGCGTCCCTGGTGGTGGTGTGTGCCGACGCGGAGGAAGTCCGCCAAGTCTCGGAGCACTTGGAAGGCCAACTCACGGCCACTTTGCATCTGGATGAGGGCGACGTGGACGAAGCCAGGCTGTTGCTTCCCATCCTGGAGCGCAAGGCGGGTCGCTTATTGGTCAATGGCTGGCCGACCGGCGTGGAAGTGTGTGATGCCATGGTCCACGGCGGGCCGTTCCCGGCCACTTCCGACTCGCGCAGCACATCGGTGGGTACTGCGGCGATCCAGCGGTTTTTGCGGCCGGTGTGTTACCAGGACTTCCCCGATACGTTGCTGCCCCAAGCGCTGCGCCAGGACAACCCCTTGCTGCTGCGACGCCTGCTCAACGGCCAGAGAGAGGCCTAGGCCATGTCTGACACCCATACCGCCGATATCGCCGTCATCGGCGCTGGCATTATCGGCGTCGCCTGTGCCTTGCAGTTGGCGCGTCAGGGCCACCGCGTCGTGGTCATCGACCCACAGGCGCCGGGGATGGGCGCCTCCTATGGCAACGCCGGGCACTTGGCGACGGAGCAGGTGTTTCCGATCGCCGATGTGTCGATCCTCAAGCGCCTGCCGGCCATGCTGATGGACCCCATGGGGCCGCTGCGCCTGGATTGGAAATACCTGCCCCGCGCCCTGCCCTGGTTCGTGCGGCTGCTGCTGAACCTGCGTCCGGCCAGTTACCGGCGTACGGTGGCGGGTATCCGTGCACTCAATGAGGCCAGCCTGGGTGCTTGGCAACGCTTGCTGCATTCGATCGAGCAGCCGCAACTGCTGCGTGAGGACGGCTCGCTGCTGGTGTTTGAGCGTGCCGAATCCCGCGCAGCCATTGAGGCGTTGCAACAACGCATGCAACAGCAAAACGTGACAGTGGATTTATGGTCCGGCGATGCGGTGCGCCAGGCGGCACCGCAGTTGAGCGACGATATCCAGGGTGCCCTGTTTTTTCCAGGCACCGGGCATTTTATCGACCCCTTCCAAGTGGTCGGCGAGCTGGCCAAGGCCGCCAAGGTCCAGGGTGTGCAGTTCATCAAGCAGCGCGTTGTGGATGGGCGTGTCGAGGACGACGGCGTCTCGCTGATGACCGACCACAGCGTGGTGGCGGCACGCCAGGTGCTGATCGCTTGCGGTGCGCACTCGGCCCGGCTCACGGCGGCGTTGACCGGCAAAAAAGTCCCACTGGATACCGAACGAGGCTATCACCTGATGCTGCCCCAGGAACAAGATCGCCTGCCGTTTGCGGTCACGTCCCTTGAGCGCAAGTTCATCATGACGCCCATGGCCGGCGGCCTGCGCCTGGCCGGCACAGTTGAGTTTGCCGGATTGGATCGTCCCGCCAATATGCAACGCGCCTGGCAATTGCACCGTTTGAGCCAGGGCTTGTTTCGGCACGACCTGAGTGCGCAAGGCGCCACGCCCTGGATGGGGTTCAGACCGTCCCTGCCCGACTCGTTGCCGATCATTGATCGGGTATGCGACGGCAAGGTGTTGCTTGCGTTCGGTCATCAGCACCTGGGGCTGACACAGGCGGCGGTGACGGCGGAAATGGTCGTGCAATTGCTCAAACCTGAACAGTTGAACCTGGGTTTACCGACTCGGGGAGCCTATCGTTTGGATCGCTTCTAAAAAACTTGTGGGAGCTGGCTTGCCTGCGAAAGCGGCGGTGCTGCCGATGAATAGGTCGCCTGTGCCGCCGCCTTCGCAGCCTCGCTGAAGCTCGACAGCTCCCACAGGAGATTGGCGGTGTTTGGGGGCCATCGCGTCTAGCGCGTACTCGCCAGCGATAGAGGTCAAAGGTGGGAGCTGGCTTGCCTGCGAAAGTGGCGGTGCTGCCGATGAA
>NZ_JBOICG010000174.1:0-5594 GCF_050739995.1 Pseudomonas sp.
CCACAAACGCGCCGACCGTCAGGCCGATGGCCATCCACAACCAGCCCGGAATAGGCTTCTTCGCCGGTGCCTGGTAGCGGCTGGCGCCGCGCTTGGGTGCAGGTTTTTTCTTGGCAGCCAACTTACATACGCTCCAGAGTTTCCAGGCCCAACAGTTCCAGGCCTTGCTTGAGGGTCCGTCCTGCCAGTGCGGCGAGGCGCAGGCGGCTCTGCTTTTGGGCTTCGTCGTCTGCGGTCAGGATCGGGCAGTTCTCGTAGAAGCTGGAGAACAAACCGGCGACTTCGTACAAATAGGTGCAGAGGATGTGCGGTGTGCCTTTTTCGCCGACGCTGTTCAGCACTTCGCCGAATTGCGCCAGTTTGGCGGCCAGTTCCTGCTCATGTGGCGCCTCAAGGTTGATCTGGCCTTCGACTTCGCTGAAGTCCTTGCCCAGCTTGCGGAACACACCGGCCACCCGCGTATAGGCATACAGCAGGTACGGCGCAGTGTTGCCTTCGAAGTTGAGCATCAATTCGAAGTTGAAGCTGTAGTCGCTGGTGCGGTGCTTGGACAGGTCGGCGTACTTCACCGCACCAATGCCCACCACGCGGGCGATGTTGCGCAGGTCGGCCTCGGCCAGCTCCGGGTTCTTTTCCTTCACCAGGTTGTAGGCACGCTCCTGGGCTTCGTTCAGCAGGTCGATCAGCTTCACGGTGCCGCCGTCGCGGGTCTTGAACGGGCGGCCATCGGCGCCGTTCATGGTGCCGAAGCCCATGTGTTCCATGTGCATCGGGTGGGTGATGAAACCCGCGCGGCGGGCCACTTCGAACACTTGCTGGAAGTGCAGGGCCTGGCGCTGGTCGACGAAATACAGGGCGCGGTCGGCTTTCAGCACGCCGCTGCGGTAGCGCACGGCCGCCAGGTCGGTGGTGGCGTAGAGGTAGCCGCCATCGGCCTTGACGATGATCACCGGCAGCGGCTCGCCGTCGGCGGTCTTGAACTCATCGAGGAACACGCACTGCGCGCCGTTGCTTTCAACCAACAAGCCCTTGGCCTTGAGGTCGTTGACCACGTTGATCAGGTCGTCGTTGTAGGCGCTTTCGCCCATCACATCGGCCATGGTCAATTTGACGTTGAGCAGCTCGTAGATTTCCTGGCAGTGAGACAAGGAAATATCACGGAAACGGCCCCACAACTCGAGGCATTCCTTGTCGCCGGCTTGCAGCTTGACCACCAGGCCACGGGCGCGGTCGGCGAATTCTTCGGATTCGTCGAAGCGCTTCTTGGCGGCGCGGTAGAAGTTTTCCAGGTCCGACAGCTCGTTGCTGGTGATCGGGTTTTCTTGCAGGTAGGCCATCAACATGCCGAACTGGGTGCCCCAGTCGCCCACGTGGTTCTGGCGGATCACGGTGTCGCCGAGGAACTCCAGGACACGTGCCACACCGTCGCCAATGATGGTCGAACGCAGGTGACCCACATGCATCTCTTTGGCCAGGTTGGGGGCCGACAGGTCAATCGCCACGCGCTGCAGTGGGCCGGCCTTGCGTACGCCGATCCTGGCGTCGGCCAGGGCCTCATCCAGGCGCGAAGCCAGGGCCTGGGTGTTCTGGAAGAAATTGATGAAGCCTGGGCCGGCGATATCGGCCTTGGTGACGCTTTCGTCGGCAGGCAGGGCGGCGATGATTTTCTCCGCCAAGTCACGTGGCTTCATGCCCGCAGGCTTGGCCAACATCATCGCGATGTTGCTGGCGAAGTCACCGTGGGTCTTGTCGCGGGTGTTCTCCACCTGGATCGCCGGCGTCAGGCCTTCAGGCAACACACCTTCGTTGACGAGTTGGGTGAGGGCTTGTTGGATCAGCTGGCGAATGGTGTCTTTCATGGTGCTCTCTTTCGACCGCAAGCGGCGGCGCGCGAAGCGCAGGTGGAAAAACTGGGCATTATCCGTGGCGAGGGCGGGCTTGCCAACCGTTCAGACGGGTTGGCGGACCTGCGGGCCTCATCGCGGGCAAGCCCGCTCCCACATTTAATGGTATTCACAATTCAAACTGTGGGAGCGGGCTTGCCCGCGATAGCGATCTATCTATCAGTACAAATCTACCGGGTCTACATCCAGCGACCATCGCACTTGGCGGCCACTGGGCATTTGCTCCAGGGCAAGCAACCAGCTACTTAACAATCGGTGCAATGGTGCCCGAGACGTTGCCTGCAAGAGTAGCTGAGCGCGATAGCGCCCGGCGCGGCGCTCCATAGGCGCAGGCACCGGGCCGAGCAGTTCGATGCCGGTCAGACCCAGTTCGGCCAATAAACGTTCGGCAGCGCTACAGGCTTCATCGAGAAAACTTTCTGCCTGCCCCGGCTTGTGGGCTTCCGCCCGTAGCAATGCCAAGTGCGCAAAAGGCGGCAGGCCTGCGGCGCGGCGTTCGCTCAAGGCTTGTTCGGCGAAGGCAAAGTAGCCTTCTTCTGTCAGTTGGATCAGCAGCGGATGGTCGGCCAAGTGGGTCTGGATAATCACTCTGCCCGGCTCTTCGGCCCGCCCGGCCCGGCCTGCGACTTGTACGATCAATTGCGCCATGCGCTCGCTGGCGCGGAAGTCGCCGGAGAACAACCCGCCATCGGCATCCAGGATCGACACCAGTGTCACGCGTGGGAAGTGGTGCCCCTTGGCGAGCATCTGGGTGCCGATCAGGATGCACGGGTGGCCTTTCTGGATGGTGGCGAACAGCTGGTTCATCGCATCTTTGCGCGAGGTGCTGTCGCGGTCGACCCGCAGCACCGGGTAATCCGGGAACAGAATGCCCAGGCGTTCTTCGGCGCGCTCGGTACCAGCGCCCACCGGACGCAGGTCGACTTTGCCACACTGCGGACAGTGGCGCGGCACGCGCTCCACATGGCCACAGTGGTGGCAGCGCAGCTCGCCGTAGCGCTGGTGCACGGTCATGCGCGCATCGCAGCGCTCGCACTCAGACATCCATCCGCAGTCATGGCACAGCAGCGTTGGCGCGAAACCGCGACGGTTGAGAAACACCAACACTTGCTGGCCGGCGGCGAGGGTCTGGCCGATGGCTTGTTGCATCGGCCCGGAAATACCGCTGTCCAGTGGACGGCTTTTGACATCCAGGCGCAAGAAGCGCGGTTGCTTGGCGCCACCGGCACGCTCGTTGAGGCGTAGCAGGCCATAACGGCCGGTGTAGGCGTTGTGCAGGCTCTCCAGGGATGGCGTGGCTGAGCCCAGCACGATCGGGATGTCCTCTTGGCGTGCCCGTACCAGCGCCAGGTCGCGGGCGTGGTAGCGCAAACCTTCCTGCTGTTTATAGGAGCCGTCGTGCTCCTCGTCGATGATGATCAGCCCGGGATTTTTCATCGGGGTGAACAGTGCCGAGCGGGTGCCGATAATGATGTCGGCCTCGCCGTCACGCGCCGCCAGCCAAGACTCCAAGCGTTCACGATCATTGACCGCCGAGTGCACCAATGCGATGCGTGCGTTGAAGCGTTGTTCGAAACGCGCCAGGGTTTGCGGGCCGAGGTTGATCTCGGGGATCAACACCAATGCTTGCTTGCCGGCTTGCAGGGTTTCGCGGATCAACTGCAAATAGACTTCGGTTTTGCCGCTGCCAGTTACACCGGCCAGCAGAAAGGCATGGAAACTGTCAAAGCCGGCACGGATAGCTTCATAAGCCGCACGTTGCTCAGTGTTCAGCGGCAGTTCGGGCTGGGCCAGCCAGTGTTCATGGCGTGGGTCCGGCGCGTGCTTGCGGATTTCCACCTGCACCAGCCCCTTGGCCAGCAGCAGGTCGAGGCTGTCCTTACTCAACATCAGCTTGCTTAATAGCTGATGGGCCACGCCGTGAGGGTGCTGGGCCAGCGTAGCCAAGGCTTCGCGCTGGCGCGGGGCACGGGCGATGCGCGGGTCGTCGAGTCGGGCACCGGGGGCCATCGACCAGAAGCGTTCCTGGCGCGCTTCCGCCAGTTCGCCCTGGCGTAGCAGTACCGGCAGCGCCCAGCTCAAGGTATCGCCGAGGCTGTGCTGGTAGTACTGGGCGGTCCACAGGCACAGTTTGAACAATGCGGGTGGCAGCGGCGGGGTGGCGTCAAGGATTGCCAGGGCAGGCTTGAGCTTTTCGGCGGGGACTTCGCTGTGATCGGCGACTTCCACCAGGATACCGATCATCTCCCGTCGCCCAAACGGCACACGCACGCGCATGCCCGGTTGCAACTGCGCGCGCGGCACGCCGGCCGGAGCTCGATAGTCGAACAGGCGGCGCAGGGGCGAGGGCAGGGCTAGGCGCAAAATGGCGTCGGGCACGCGGGGAGTCTCATATAAAGGCAGGCGGTGGCGCAGGGGCGGGAGCCTAGCAGACGGGGGATGGCTTGGGTATGCCATGGTTTTCTGATGAAAGGAGGTTTTCAGCCGGATACGCGGCTTGCGCGATTAAAAAGGTCTGGTAGAATCCGCGGCCTAATTACGTGCGGTATTCGACAATAGTGTCGAGTGGCGGCACGCTAGCCCGAGGAAGTGCCATGAAAGCCGATATCCATCCAGCGTACGAAACCATCGAAGTCACCTGCAGCTGCGGCAACAAGTTCGAAACCCGTTCGAACCTGTGCAAGCCACTGGGTACTGACGTATGCAACGAGTGCCACCCGTTCTACACCGGTAAGCAGAAGACTCTGGACACCGGCGGCCGTGTACAGCGCTTCGCAGATCGCTTTGGTGCTTTCGGTGCCAAAAAGGCCTGAGGCCGATCAACTTGGGAAACCGCTTCGGTTTTTCCATGCTGATGAAAAAGGCGTCCCTTGTGGGCGCCTTTTTTGTGCCTGCGATTTGGCTGGCCGCCGCTCAGGCAGAAGCGTACTGCCCGGCGCCGGCGTCCGTGGTGCAGGTCGAAGTGCAACGCGTGGTGGATGGCGACACGGTACGTCTCAAGGATGGTCGCAGCGTGCGCATGATCGGGCTCAATACGCCGGAGACCGGTAAAAAGGGGCGCACGGACGAACCTTTTGCCGTCGCCGCGCGTCAGCGTTTGCAGGCATTGGTAACGGCCAGCGGCGGCCGGCTCGGCATGGTGGCGGGGCGTGAGAGCAAAGACCGCTACGGACGGACCCTGGCCCACCTCTATGGTGCCGATGGCGAGAACCTGGAGGCGCAATTGTTGGCCGAGGGCTTCGGCTTTCAGGTTGCAGTGGCACCTAATATCGACTTGGTCGCTTGCCAGCAAGTGGCCGAAGATGCCGCTCGCCGAGCACAGCTGGGGCTTTGGCGGCAATCGCCTGTGCAATCTGTGGCGCAACTCAAGCAGTCCGGCTTTGCCTTGGTCAGCGGCCGGGTGAGCAAGATTGAGCGCAATCGAGGTGGGATTTGGATTGGATTGCAGGGCGCGCTGGTATTACGTATCGCGCCTGACCAGATCAATAAATTCGACAGCGCCCGGCTCAATGGTCTGCAAGGCCAGGTTATCGAGGCGCGAGGTTGGGTGCAGGATCGCTCCCGGCGTGGCGGCCTGAAAAGCGGCCAGGTGCGCTGGCTTCTGACATTGAGCGACCCCAGCATGCTCAAATCGGCACTTTAAGAAAAAATTGTAGACATTTTTAAAGTCGATTGTGAACAGTTGAGCCC
>NZ_JBOICG010000175.1:0-3950 GCF_050739995.1 Pseudomonas sp.
ACCCGGGATTGGGGCCGACGATCAGGAACAGGTTCGGGTAGCCCGGCACGGTGGTGCCTTTGTAGGCATGGGCGCCATCGCGCCAGGTATCCATCAGGTCGATACCGTCGCGGCCGATGATGCAGTCACGCGGCAAGGGATCTGTGGCTTGAAAGCCGGTGCCGAAGATCAGGCAATCGGCCGGGTGCTTGATGCCATCGCTGGTGATGATGCCGTCGGCTTCGATGCGCAGCACGTCGTGGGTCACCACCTCGACGTTACTGCGCGACAACGCTGGGTAATAGTCATTGGAGATCAGCACGCGTTTGCAGCCGATGGTGTAGTCCGGCGTCAGGATTTTGCGCAGGGAAGGGCGGGAGATCTGCTTGTGCAGGTGGCGCAGGGCGATTTTCTGCACCATTTTCATCAGGCGCGGGTGAAGGGCGAAGCCGACCACGCGACCTTCCAAGGCCCAATAAAACGCGCTGCGTACCAACCGTTGAGTGAATGGCAGATGTTTGAACGCCCAACGCTCGATGCGCGAGATAGCTCGGTCCGGCTTGGGCATGATCCACGGCGGTGTGCGTTGGAAAAGGTCCAGATGGGCCACTTGTGGCGCAATCTGAGGTACGAACTGGATGGCACTGGCCCCGGTGCCGATCACCGCAACGCGCTTGCCCTTCAATGAATACTCGTGGTCCCACTGCTGGGAGTGGAAGCGCTTGCCCTTGAAACTGTCCAGCCCGGGTATATCCGGCAGTGCCGGGCGCGACAGGCCGCCCATGCCCGACACCAACACCCGCGCACTGAGGTGGCGACCATTGCTGAAGCTGAGCTGCCAGCGTTGTTGCTGTTCATCGAATACTGCCCGCTGCAGGCCCATGCCAAAGCGCAGGAACGGCGCCAGTTCAAAGTCTCGGGCGCAGTCTTCCAGATAGGCGCGGATCTCTGGCTGTGGTGCGAATTGCCGCGTCCAGTTCGGGTTGGGTGCAAAGGAAAATGAGTACACATGGGACTGCACGTCGCAGGCGCAGCCGGGGTAATGGTTGTCGCGCCATGTGCCGCCAAGGGTCTGGGCTTGTTCGGCGATCAGGAAGTCAGTGATTCCGGCGTCCTTGAGTTTGATCGCCATGCACAACCCGGCGAAACCCGATCCGATGATGGCGATGTCGATGGCATCGCTGTGGGCGTTCATAGCGTGTCCTTCATGGGCATCTGTTGTGCTCCTGTTTTTGTTTTGTCTTTTTAGATAGAACACCATTGCAAAGAAAAATTGAATTATTTATTTTAAAAAAGATTTTAAATAATCTACCTGAAAATATCGCCTACGCTAGGACCTTGTTTCACATATGCGACTTGTCCGACAGACGAGCACGGTATGCACGAGGTCTAGTTCCAAGGCATGGACGATGGCTGAAGCCTTGACCAATTCCGGTCGGGTCGCCAGCAACAGGGAAGCAGAGGACCGAGCTATGGCTGTCGAATGGGTTGTCGCTGCAGGTGTGTTGGTGGGTGCGAGTGCTGTGCTATGGGGCTTCAGTGCCTGGATGACTCTGCGTATTGAAGCGGCTGTTCCGATCAATGGGCGTTTCGTGGAGGTCGATGGCGAGTGCTTTCATTATGTAGAGGAAGGCAAGGGCCCACCGCTGGTGATGATTCACGGGCTGATGGGCAGCAGTCGCAACCTGACCTATGCCTTGTCTGGCCAGTTACGCGAGCGTTTTCGGGTCATCACGGTGGACCGTCCAGGCTCGGGCTATTCCACCCGGCACAGTGGCACTGCGGCAGACCTGCCGGCCCAGGCCAGACAAATGGCCGCGTTCATCAAGACGCTGGACCTGGATAAACCGCTGGTACTTGGGCACTCCCTCGGCGGCGCGATCTCCCTGGCGCTCGCGCTTGATCATCCCCATGCCGTCTCTGGCCTGATCCTGGTGGCACCGCTGACTCATCCTCAGCGCCTGTTGCCGCTGGTGTTCTTGTCGTTGGCGGTACGCCCGGCCTGGTTGCGACGCTGGGTGTCACACACTCTGACGATGCCTATCGGGTTGTTGACCAAGGGGGCAGTGGTGAACGGGGTGTTCGCCCCGGATGCGCCGCCGCCCGACTTCGCCACGCAGGGTGGCGGACTGCTGGGTATGCGTCCTGACAACTTCTATGCAGCCTCCAGCGAGATCAATCGGGTCAACGATGACCTTCCGGAAATGGTCAAGCGTTATCCGCAGTTGAGCCTGCCCATTGGGTTGATATACGGCGCACGGGACAAGGTGCTCGACTTCCAGAAGCACGGCCAGGCCCTGGCCAGCAAGGTGCCTGGGTTGAAGCTGCAGGTGGTGGAAGGGCGGGGCCATATGTTGCCCATCACCGCTGTGGACCGTGTGGTCGCGTTGGTGGAGCAGATTGCCAAGCGCACCCGGCCCCTGGAAAGCGCCACGGTACTGCACCCGTCATTTGCCCTGGCGAGTAAATAACCTTGCAATCAAACCTGCGGATCAGCGGCGTTAATGCCTGCCCTAGACACCTGACCAAACAGCTGAAAAAGAGACTGCTCGGTCACGTCAAAAAGGCGCCGAGAAACTAGTTGACGACCTAACGATTCCGCGCTATTTATTTAAAAAAATAATTTCAATGTCTAATTTGAAATAATTTTTGAAATGCCTAAGAGCGAATAGAATAATGAAAAAAACGTCTTTTATCGCATGGATGGTTTCTCGGAGGATTCAGCGCTCCGTGAACCTGTTGACCGTTCAATTCTTTTCCCTGACCACCGGTCTCGTGCGGAGGTTGCCATGAATCAGTCCCTGGCCGCACCCAACGTCTGGACCGATGGCAAGCGCCACCTGTGGTGGCTCGGCATCATGCCCCTGGCCACCCCATTACTCTCTGGTACGTTGGCTATCACCACCGGTGTACAACAATTGTGGTGGGTCGGTGTCTTGGTGATATTCGGCCTGATCCCATTGATCGACGGCCTGCTGGGCGAAGATGTCAGTAACCCGCCCGAGTCCGCTGTCAACCACCTTGAATCCCAAAGCTACTACCGCTGGATCGTGTACACCGGTGTGCTGTTCGTCATTACGTCGGTGGTGATCACCGGTTGGCTGGCGGCGGGGGGCATCGATTGGATCATCCGGGGCGGCCTGTTGCAGGCTACCGCCAATCTGGACCCGGCGAGCTGGCTGTCCCATGCCGCAAGCTATATCACTGCGCGTACTCAACTGCATGGCGAAGTGAGCTGGTTCACTTACCTGGGCATGGCAATGTCCACCGGCGCTGCGACCGGGATTGCGATCAACACCGCCCACGAGCTGGGGCACAAACCCAAGCCACTGGAAGTGTTCCTCGCCAAGGTTACCCTGGCACCGACGTTCTACGGGCACTTCTACACCGAACACAACCGTGGTCACCACGTGCGTGTCGCCACTCCCGAAGATCCGGCCAGCTCGCGTCTGGGTGAAAGTTTCTGGGCCTTCTTGCCGCGCTCGGTGTGGTTCAGTGCCCGCTCGGCCTGGAACCTGGAACGCGAACGCCTGCGCAAACTCGGCCTGCCGGCGCTGCACTGGAAGAACGCCGTGCTCAGCGCCTGGATGTACAGCGTCGTGTTGTGGGGCGCGATGATCGTGTGGCTGGGGGCAGGGGTGATTCCATTCCTGATTATCCAGGGTATCTACGGGTTCTCGTTGCTGGAAGTAGTGAACTATGTCGAACACTACGGCCTTAAACGCCAGAAGTTACCCAATGGACGTTATGAACGCTGTTCGCCACGACACTCGTGGAACAGTAATCGGATTGTCACCAATATCTTTCTGTTCCAATTGCAGCGGCACTCCGATCACCATGCCAACCCAACACGCAGTTATCAGTCGTTGCGTCACTTTGATGAGTCACCGCAACTTCCTTATGGATACGCGAGCATGATTGTCTGGGCTTATGTGCCGTACTTGTGGCGGCGTCGTATGGATCACCGAGTA
>NZ_JBOICG010000176.1:0-7883 GCF_050739995.1 Pseudomonas sp.
GGGAAAGCGTAGGGGTCATGGCGGGAGTTGCTCCATCGCGGCTCGCATCGGTGCGAGTTATTGTTTGTTTGCGATGGATTAGATTTCAGGCGAGGAATGGGCACAAACGATGAATCGTCAGGCGCCAGATGAGCTCTCGTCAGCTATTTGAAACGATTACCAAGCAACTTGCCGGGCAAGGCATTCAGTCTTGCGGGCGCTGCCCGCTCGTTGGAACGAATGAAATTATCGTGCTCACGGGCCGACTCGCTGCGCCGTATTAAAGAAATTTCACGCAGCATTTAGCTACACGTCTCCTACTTGCATCGGGCTTTCCAAGGCCTACTGAGCCACGTCCCTGCTCAACGTCCGTGGAGAACTCAATGCACGACAACATTTGTTATTGCGCACTACAAAGAATTGGCCGTTACCTCAAGAGAGGACTGCTGGGTACCGCACTCATGTTCCCCATTTTTTGCAACGCCGTCGTAGGTGGAGCGGATGTCCGCGAAGGAAAATACCCATTCATGGCAACCATTCAGTACCACGCTTCAGGGCCAACACCACTACAGCGCCATGGCTGCGGAGGTTCCCTGATAGCCCCCGACTGGGTGCTGACGGCCGCCCATTGCCTGGTGAACATTGAACCCTCGCAGATCGAAGTCATTGTGGGTCGCACCCAGCTCAGTGATGCCTCGCAGGGGCAAACAGTCCCAGTACAACGCATCGTCCTGCACCCCGACTTCCTGCGCACGCTCGCTCCAGATGTGGCGCTGCTAAAACTTGAGCACATACCGAGCGGCATCATGCCCATTGCCATGGTTGCAAACCGTGAGAATCTGGAGGACCGCTTGAAGCAGATGATAGTAACCGGCTGGGGCAACACTGCGCGCAGTCCAGCCCCCGATACACACCCCGACAAGTTACAGCGAGCCAGGCTGCCACGCATGATGGACGTGCAGTGCACCTCTATCGTGCCGAGCCTGAACCTGCAAAATAGTTTTTGTATCGGTGCCGATGGCTTGATACCGGACAGTGGTGATTCAGGCAGCCCGGTTTTTATCAAACGGCGCGCACAAGGCTATGTGCAGTTAGGCATCGTCAGCCAAGGAATTATCATTGCCCGCTTGTCGAACCCAACAGTGGCCGACTTCATTCGCAAAACCATTGCTACGACGCCTTGAGGCGCGGCTCAATCATCCGATGCAGGCAGGTCGCGCTGCCTGACTAGCCCTTCAAGCGTAAACCGTGCCTGCATCAGCACCACATCCCGCACCAGTTCCATCTCCTTCTGATTGACCTCGGTCCACTTCAGCGCTTCGAGCAGCTTGGGTTTCTGTACCCGAAACGCCAACCCTTGGGTAAACAGTGCCATGGAGTGAATCACCGTACGTTCATCTTCCACGGCAAAACCAGCCAGGCGCGCGATCAGTTGGCGGATGACCCGGCCAATACGCGCTTTGAAGCGATCCTCGAAGGCCGTCGTCGCACTTTCAGGGCATAGACCGGCCTGGTGGCGATCGAGAAATGCGCGCCAGGCCGTGGTCTGGGGACTGTCCTGGATCGTCGAGACGACGGTGCCCAGGATGCCCAGCGACACGTCGATCAAGCTACTGTCGTTAGCCTGCCCATCGGCCAGTGCGTGTTCTGCGGCTTCCACGCAAGGCGCCATCTTGCGCCAGAGCAGCGCGATCAAGTGTTCGACGCACGCCAAGTACACGCCTTCCTTGCCATCGAAGTAGTACTGGATCGCCGGAGCATTGACGCCGGCCGCCGTGGCGATGTCACGCGTGGATGCGCCGTCGTAGCCGCGCTCACCAAACACCACGACCGCGGCCTCAACGATGCGTGCACGGGTTTCTTCACCGCGCTGGTAGCCACCTTCAGCGGCAGGTTTATGTCGTGCCATGTGCAGCTCCTTATTTCTCTACCGGAGCAAAATATACCAGTTGACAAAAATTCGCGAAAAATAGAATTTATTCCATCCGATATAAATCTGGAGTGCCCCTCGATGTCCGCTGCACCTCCCTCCCCTCAGGCCATTCCTGAAGACACCGTCAACGGTCAGCGTGGCAAAGCACGTCGAATCCTCCTGAGCATCGCCGCCCTCGCGCTGTTGATCGGTGTGGGCTGGGCCGCGTGGTGGTGGCTGACCGGTCGCTTTATCGAGACCACCGACGACGCTTATCTGCAGGCCGACAGCATCAGCGTGGCACCCAAGATCAACGGCTATGTGGCCGAAGTGCTGGTGAGCGACAACCAGAACGTGAAGCGCGGCGATGTGCTGGTACGCCTGGACGCACGCAAGTACCAGGCCGTCAGCGACGAAGCCACGGCGACCATCGCCGCGCGCAATGCCGACTACGCCAAAGCCCAAGCTGACCTGGTGCAACAGGACTCGACCATCGCCGAAGCCCGCGCCCAGTTGCAAGGTGCCGAAGCCGATGCGCGCCATGCACAAACCGAAGTGGCTCGCTACGCCCCTTTGGCCCGTTCCGGCGCCGAACCGCAAGAACGCCTGGCGCAACTCAATAACCAACTGGCCCAGGCTCGCAGCACAGTGGCCGCCAAACAGGCCGCGTTGCGTTCCAGCGAAACCCGCTACGGCACCCTTCAAGCCCAGCTCAAGCAGGCTCAGGCGCAACTCGGCGTGGCCAAGGCCAGCGAGGCACAGAGCCAGTTGGATGTCGATGACGCGGTAATTCGCAGCCCGTTGGATGGCCGTGTAGCTGATCGCGGTGTACGGGTTGGCCAGTACGTGCAGCCCGGCACCCGCTTGTTGACGGTCGTGCCGATCAGCGCGATTTACCTCACCGCCAACTACAAGGAAACCCAGATCGGCGAAATGCGCCCCGGCCAGAGCGTCAGCGTGCAAGTGGATGCGCTGCCAGGCCGTAAGCTGCAAGGCCACATCGACAGCCTCTCCCCCGGCACCGGTGCGCAGTTTGCGTTGCTGCCGCCGTCGAATGCCACCGGCAACTTCACCAAAATCGTCCAGCGCGTACCGGTGCGTATTGCCCTGGATGTTCCGGATGACGTGCGTATCGCCTTGATGCCCGGACTGTCGGCAACCGTAGAAGTGGACACCCGCACCCACGGCGCGGACGCCAATCATGGCTGAAGCGCTGATCGCCGGGGTCGTTGCCGAAAAGCCGCGCAACGCCTCGCTGACCGACTGGATCGCAGTGGCCGCAGGCGCGTTGGGTGCCTTGCTGGCAACGCTGGACGTGTCAATCACCAACTCGGCACTGCCGCAGATCCAGGGCCAGATCGGCGCCACCGGCACCGAGGGCACCTGGATTGCCACCGGCTACCTGATGTCGGAAATCGTCATGATCCCCCTCGCCGCCTGGCTGACCCGGGTATTCGGCCTGCGCCGGTTCCTGATCGGCACCGCCTTGATGTTCACGGCGTTTTCGATGTTCTGCGGCCTGTCCGCAAGCCTCGGCGCGATGATCGCCGGGCGCATCGGCCAGGGCTTCGCAGGTGGCGCGATGATCCCCACCGCGCAGACCATCGTGCGCACGCGCCTGCCACCCCACCAACTGGCCATCGGCACCACGATGTTCGGCATGACCGTGATCCTCGGCCCCTTGCTTGGCCCGGTGATCGGCGGCTGGCTCACGGAAAACATCAACTGGCGCTGGTGCTTCTTTCTCAACCTGCCCATCAGCATCGCCCTGATCACCCTGCTGATCACCGGCTTGCCATCCGAACGCATGAACCTGCAACGTTTTATCAGCGCCGACTGGCTGGGCATCCTTGGCCTGGCCATGGGCCTCAGTTCACTCACCGTGGTGCTTGAGGAAGGCCAGCGCGAACACTGGTTCGACTCGTTGTTGATCACCTGGCTGAGCATCACCACGGTGGTGGGTTTCTTTCTGATTGCCGTCGGGCAGTTCCGGTCGAGTACGCCGATCCTGCGCTTGCAACTGGTGCTCAACAAAAGCTTCGGCAGCGTGTTGTTGATCGGTACTGCCGTCGGCGCCGGGATTTATGGCACGGCGTATCTGGTGCCGCAGTTCCTCGGAATTCTGTCTGGCTACAACGCCCAGCAGTCGGGCGCGATCATGCTGCTGTCGGGGATTCCGGCGTTTCTACTGATGCCGATTCTGCCGCGCATGCTGGGCCGCTATGACCTGCGCTGGATGGTCGGGATCGGTCTGTTGTTGTATTGGGCCAGTTGCTTTGTAGACACCACGCTCACCGCCGACAGCGTCGGGCACGACTTCGTCTGGTCCCAGCTGTTACGGGGTTTCGGGCAGATCCTGGTGATGATGCCCCTCAGCCAACTATCGATGCGCTCGGTCGACACACGGGACGCCGGCGACGCCGCCGGGCTCTACAACATGTCACGCAACCTGGGCGGTACCATCGGGCTGGCGTTGCTCGGCGTGCTGATGGACCGGCGCAGTCACTTTCATGACGACATGCTGCGCGAAGGCATCCAGGCCAACAGCCAATTGGCCCAGGACCACATGGCGAGCAACACCGCCAGCTACCTGGCGCAAACCGGCGACCCTTCCAGCGCGCCGTTGCAGGCGTTGGCCCAACTGGCCAATGACATTGCCCGGCAGGCGTCGGTGATGGCCTATAACGACTCATTTTATGTCCTGGGACTCGCGATGCTGGCGTGCCTGCCCCTGATCCTCATCCTGAAAAAGCGCACGGTACCACGATGATTGCTCGCTCCTTTCCGCTGCTTCTCACCGTCGGCCTGCTGTCCGCCTGCACCGTCGGCCCGGATTACCAAGGCGCCCCCAGCGTTGCGCCTAAAACCTTGGCGGCCGGGCGTTTGCCCCATGCAGACAACACCGCGCCAGCCGCTCCCGCCGTCGCTCAATGGTGGCGAACCCTGGGCGATGCCCAGCTCACTGAACTGGTCGAAAAGGCACTGCAAAACAGTCCCGACATTGCCACTGCCCAAGCTCGGCTAACACAATCGCGCGCCAGCCTCAGCGGCACCCGCGCCGATGCTATGCCCAAAGTCACCGGCGATGCGGCGATGCTCAGATTACGCTCCCCCGACACCTCGGCGTTGGGCGGCAGCAGCGGCAGCGGTCGCGGCCCATTGAGCCTGTACCTCGCCGGCTTCGATGCCAGTTGGGAGGCCGACCTGTTCGGCGGCACCCGTCGTGCCGTCGAAGCAGCCCAGGCGGAAGCGGACTCGGCCGAAGCACAGCTGGCCGATGCCCAAGTGCAACTGGCCGCAGAAATCGTCCAAACCTACACCGACCTGCGCGACCAACAGGCACGCCTGGCATTGGTGGACGCCAGCGTCGACATCGAAAACCAGGCCCTGAACCTTACCCAGCAACGCCGCGGCCGAGGCGTGGCCTCTCAATTGCAGCTTGAGCAAGTGTTGACCCAAGCTGAAAACACCCAGGCCCAGCGCCTACCGCTGCAAGCATCCATCATCGAATCCCTCGACCAACTCGACCTGCTCTGCGGCCTGGAACCCGGTGAACTGGACAGCCAACTCAGCGCCCCGCGCACCCTGCCCGCCATCCCTGCCACCGTACCGCTCGCCAACCCGGCCTCACTCCTGAAGGCCCGCCCGGATATCCGGATGGCCGAACGCAAATTGGCGTCGAGCAACGCACAAATCGGCGAAAAAACCGCGGATTGGTTCCCCAAGCTCAGCCTGATGGGCGACTTGTCATTCTCCGCCGGCGACCCCGGCCACCTCGCCCGCAAAGACAACGGCACCTGGCTGATCCTGCCCCGCATCACCTGGAACGCCCTGGATTTCGGCCGGGTTGCCGCCAGCGTAAAAGGCGCCGAAGCCGGGCGAGACGAAGCGCTCGCGCAGTACAAGAGCGTGGTGCTGAGCGCGTTGCGTGATGCGGACGTGGCATTGGCGCGGTATGGGCATCAACGGCAAAATGTGGTGCTGTTGCGTAATGTGGAGTCTTCGGCAGTGCGTGCGGCGGACCTGACTCGCCAGCGTTATCGAGCGGGCACCGCGAGCACACTGGATTGGCTGGATGCGGAGCGCACGCGGTATCAGGCCCAAGAGAGCCGGATCTCGGGGGATGCACAGTTGTTGAAGGACTTTGCGTCGTTGCATAAGGCACTTGGACTAGGGTGGACGCTTTGATACGTGATCTGGATGGCGGTCTCTTACGTGTAGCCGTTATTTCAAGTCTTGAGCCAACAGCGCCTCAACCTTTGTACGCAACTCATCCAGCGCAGCCAAATCTTCAGCGCTGTATTCCTTGGCTTCTTCGTGTAAGGCGCAAACGGTGCCATACACCTCTCCATCAGGTCCGTGTACCGCATAGCCTAAATAGTTGCTCAGCCCGAACTCCACCTCATCCTCATTGCCGGCCCAGTCCGCCTCCAAACGCGAGTCCTTGACGTAGAGTGGCTGGTCGGTGTCCACAACCCGCTCACAGTAGAGCGCTTGGCCGTTGTGAGCCAGGGTACTTTTCTTGCCCTGAGCGCCAATGGGATATGTATCCTCATGACGTCCGCCAGAAGCCTCTACCTGCATGTGTTGGGGAAGTGATCGCATAACCAGGATGGAGCTGACACCGAGTTGTTTAGCTAACGCGTCGATATCCTCGCGTAGCGAGTCGAATACTGAGCTGGATTTGGCCACAAGAAGGTCCGGACTATGGGTTGGAAAAGTCCAACTATAGGACGCAGGATCGAAGATCCTAAATACTCAATGGGCATTAGAATAGAAGCGGCTGCCGAGCGCGACGGGCCGGTATGCACCGTTTACTCGTGGATACCGGCCGGCTTTGTGTTCCGTTTACTTACTCGTCCCAGAAGCGTCCTGCTCGACCACCAGATCCAGCACATAGACCTTCGAAGGGGCGTCTGCCGGCGGGTTCTTCCATTCGTATTCCTTTACCCGCAGCACGGTGCGCACACCCTCATGATGTTCGAAGCCTTCGATAGACTGGTACAGCGGGTGCCATGTGTCTTGGGTTGGACGTTGCAGGCCGGCGTCGTCATAGCGGCGCTCGCGCACTTGTAAACATTGATAGTCAGGGATCATCGGGTGACTGCACTTCACGGTCTTTGCAGCCACTTCCAGGAACTTGACCTCACCCTTGCTACCGTAACGCGTCTCCGGCGTGGCCTCGCCCTTTAGCTTGAGCACCGAGCCGTCCGCTGTCGTCAGCTGCAGCATCGGCTCCGCGTTATCGCCGGTGATGGCAGCGCGCAAATCCCCCTTGAACAGTCGACCGACTTGGGCGTCAAGGTCCATCAAACTCTTGTCACAGGCCATAAGCGTCGAGGCCAGCGGCTGCACACTCAACATCCCGCCCTGATAGTGGTAGCCACCGAACTGGCCATTGCAACCACCGCTGATGTTCAGGTTCTTGTCACCGAATGAAACGCGCAGCTTGCGCTCGATGCCTTTGTTCATAGCAACAAGAGGTTTGCCTGAAGCATCAACAGCCGAGACCAGGTTCCAGTGGTAAGCGGATAATGCTGGCTGGGCTACAGCAGCCGAAGTAGCAGTGGGCATGGAAGGTGATTCTTCATGGCTATTGGAAGTGGCGGCACAGCCTTGGATCAGTGCAGCACAAACGGCCACAAGAAGAATGTTTTGTTTCATGGTTCACTCTTTCAGCTTTGATGAGTACGGGCGTTATCTTGCGCCAGCAAGATAAACGCGCGGCTAAACCTGTATTTTGAGGTCATTCGAAGCATTGACTGAGTGTAGACCCAATGGTGGCTCGGACAACCTCGTCCTTGACCGATAGCAATCGGACATCATCTGCTTCGTTCGGTTTCACCGAACAGGAGCACTGGAAGTGTTGCCAAATCTTACATAGAAATTGAGCCTAACTTTCCAGTAGTGTTTGGCTGTGACAGCGAAGCGCCTTGCCAGGAAAACAGGTGCTATCCAGCCGAAAAGAACTGTTCACTTTGCCGCTCAGCAT
>NZ_JBOICG010000177.1:0-12606 GCF_050739995.1 Pseudomonas sp.
GAGCTGGCTTGCCTGCGATGGTGGCACCTCGGTCTACCGGCCGAACTGGCCCGGCCAGCCAATCACCTTCTTCGGTCTTGGCGTCGCATAGGTCCTGATCTTCGACGTCGACAACCCCAGACGCACCAGTGATTCGGCGATGGTCACTGCCGCCGTCACCCCATCCACCACCGGTACGCCGGTGCGCTGGCGGATCTGTTCATCCAACCCGGCCATGCCGCCGCAGCCCAGGCAAATGACCTCGGCCTTGTCTTCACGGATGGCCAACTCGGCCTGGCGCACGATGGCTTCCATGGCGGCCAGTGGGTCTTCCTCCAGCTCGAGCACCGCCATGCCGCTGGCGCGCACCGAGGCACAGCGCTGGTAGAGGCCGGCGAGTTTCAAGCGGTCTTCGATCAGCGGCACGGTGCGGTCCAGGGTGGTCACCACCGAATAGGCGTGGCCCAGGAACATGGCAGTGCTGGCGGCTGCTTCGGTGATATCAACCACCGGCACGTTCAACAACTCCTGCAAACCTTCACGGCCATGTTCGCCGTAGCCGGCCTGAATCACCGCATCAAACGGCTGGTCATAGGCCATCACCCGATCCATCACGGCAATGGCCGCCAGATAACTTTCAAAATTGCCTTCCACCGACTCGGCACCGAAGTACGGGGTAAGCCCCACAATTTCGGTGCCGGGTGACGCCACGGCGCGCGTCTGTTGGGCGATGGTGTCGGTGATGGATTCGGTGGTGTTGACGTTGACCACGAGAATACGCATGGAATCTCCTTGATTAGTGACTGACGTTATCGACTGCAATGCTTTCGCCGCTGACATCGGCGTAGAACGGTTGGCGCTTGGCGATCAGCAGGTACAGCAACCCTGCAATACCAGCGCCAAACATCCAGGAAAAGGGGGCGACGCTGGCAAAACCGGGCAACAGCGCCAGCAGAATCGCGATCACCGCTGCAGGAATGAACGCCGCCACTGCGCGCAAATTGACCCCGCGGTTGTAGTAATAAACGCCGTTGGGGTCTTCGCTATACAACTGCAACACATCTACTTGGCTTTTTCGGATCAGCCAGTAATCGACCATGATCACCCCGTACAACGGCCCCAGCAGTGCGCCCAGGCCAGAGAGGAAATACACGATCACCAGCGGGCTGTTGTAGAGGTTCCACGGCAGGATCAATACCGCTACGGTCGCGCTGATCAGGCCGGCGCGGCGGAAGTTCAGGTACTTGGGCGCCAGGTTGCTCAACACGAAGGCAGGCGCGACGAAGTTGGCCATGATGTTCACCGCCACGGTGACAATCAGGAAGGCCAGGCAACCCAGCACGAGGAAAAAGGTATTGGGGATGGCAGCGATGATTTCGGTCGGGCTTTCAATCACTCGGCCATTGAGCTGGAATTGCCCGCCGCACAGCAGCACGGTGATCGCGGCAAACACCAGGATATTCACCGGCAAGCCCCAGAAATTGCCTACCAGGATGGTCTTGCGGCACGGTGAAGAGCGGGCGAAGTCGCAGAAATTAAGAATCAGCGTGCCGTAGATGGTCAGCCACAACGCGCCACCGGCAAAGATGTTGCGCCACATCTCGCCGCCGCTCAGGGGCTCGCGGGTCGACCACGCGATGTTGCCGCCGACCTGGAAGTACATCCAACCGGCCAGTGAGGCCACCGTCACCAGAATCACCGGCCCGGCGAAGGCTTCGTAGCGACGTACCATTTCCATGCCATACGCCAGGATTGCCAGCTGCACGCACCAGATCGTCACAAAGCACGCCCAGCCGAGGGTTGACAGGCCGAGGATCGAGTTGTGGTCATAGTCGGCAAATCCTGGATGAATGGCCGACAACAACACGCGGAAAACCACCGACGCCAGGTAGGTCTGGATACCAAACCAGGCAATCGCAATGACTGCCCGAATCAACGCGGGAATCTGCGCGCCATGAATACCGAAACTGATACGGCTGATCACTGGAAACGGTACACCGGTCTTCTGGCCCATAAACCCCGACAGGTTCATGAAGAAGTACACCAGCGCCGCACCGATCCCCAGGGATAACAGGATCTGCCAACCGCCCAACCCCAGCGCATACAGGCCGATGGCAAACGAGTAGTTGGCGATGTTGTGCACGTCGTTGGTCCACAACGCAAAGATGCTGTAGCGCCCCCAGCGCCGGCCTTCGGCTTTGGTGGGTGCCAGGTCTTGGTTGTGCAGGCGCGGGCTGAGTACCAAGGGGCCAGGGCTTGCGGCCTCGGGATTCAGGGCGGAGGAGGGCAGATCCAGTGCGATGTTGTTCGAGAGGCTTGTACGCATTCCGGCAGGCTCCAGCGCATCTGCGAGCAAGCCGCAGACAGCAAAGTGTATGTATGTTTTGTATTTATTGTATACAAAGCGTATTTCACCTTAAGCCACATGCGTGCCAGTTTTCGGTCTATGAAAACTGTGGGTAATTTCGTTTTTATAGGATTGTTGAATAACCAGCTGAATTAAAAGAAATATAAATTGACCGATTGAACAGCTATTTATTTTTCGGTTGATGAGAGGCGATTAGCGAGGGCGAACAACAGGTGTGGAGGGGTGTTACGTTATGGTGCGAGCATGCAGATATTGCACACATAAATGGCACCTATGGTTACATTTGTGTGTACATATTTATGGTTGGGATGAAACAAATGTGGGAGGGGCTTGCCCTCGATAGCGCAGTGCCAGTCACCATATTTACCGACTGATCCACCACCATCGGGGCAAGCCCCTCCCACATTTTTTACCGCGTCGGTCTTCAGGCTTTGCTGATGATATTCCCGGCATGCAGCCCGCATTCTTTCTGCGTTGCTTCTTCCCACCACCAGCGGCCTTCGCGCTCGTGCTGGTTCGGCAATACGGGGCGGGTGCAAGGCTCGCAGCCGATGCTGATGAAACCGCGCTCATGCAGGCTGTTGTAGGGCAGCTCCAGCATGCGGATGTAACCCCAGATCTCCTCGCTGGTCATTTGGGCCAGTGGGTTGAACTTGTACAGGGTGCGTTCCGGGGTGGAGAAGGCGGTGTCGATTTCCAGCGCTGCCACCTGGCTACGGGTACCGGGGCTCTGGTCGCGGCGTTGGCCGGTGGCCCAGGCTTTTACACCGGACAGTTTGCGGCGCAGCGGTTCGATCTTGCGCACGCCGCAGCATTCGCCATGGCCGTCCTTGTAGAAGCTGAACAGGCCCTTTTCCTTGACAAAGGGTTCCAGCTTGCTCTGGTCCGGCGAAATCAGTTCGATGTCGATTTTGTAGAAATCGCGCACCTGCTCGATAAACCGGTAGGTCTCCGGGTGCAGGCGGCCAGTGTCGAGGCTGAACACCTTGACGTTCTTGTTCAGCTTCCAAGCCATATCGACCAGCACCACATCCTCGGCACCGCTGAAGGAAATCCACACGTCATCACCGAACTGGCTGAACGCCAGCTTGAGAATGTCCTGGGCGGATTTGTTGGCATAAGTCGCGGCGAGTTCGGCGACGTCGAAGGCTTGGTTCATCAGGACGGTTCCTACAGGTCAGTGGCGCTGAGCGCTCTATAGGGGAACGATGGTATCAAATCCGCCCTGCGTTGCGGCGGCGAGCTTGAATCGCTAGAGTTCAGCAGTCCTTTGGCTCGCTCAACTTGAATAATACGAACGGAGTGTCTTGTGGAAATTGCCTGTCTTGACCTGGAAGGGGTGCTGGTTCCGGAAATCTGGATCGCCTTCGCCGAAAAAACCGGTATTGAATCCCTACGGGCCACCACCCGCGACATCCCCGACTACGACGTGCTGATGAAGCAACGCCTGCGCATCCTCGATGAGCACGGGCTCAAGCTCGCCGACATCCAGGAAGTGATCGCGACCCTCAAGCCGCTGGACGGCGCCGTCGAGTTCGTCAACTGGCTGCGCGAGCGTTTCCAGGTGGTGATCCTGTCGGATACCTTCTACGAATTCTCCCAGCCGCTGATGCGTCAACTCGGCTTCCCGACCTTGTTGTGCCACCGTTTGATCACCGATGAACACGACCGGGTGGTGAGCTACCAACTGCGCCAGAAAGACCCCAAGCGTCAGTCAGTACTGGCCTTCAAGACGCTTTACTACCGCGTGATCGCCGCCGGTGATTCCTACAACGACACCACCATGCTGGGCGAGGCCGACCACGGGATTCTGTTCCACGCGCCGGAAAACGTGATCCGTGAGTTTCCGCAGTTCCCGGCGGTGCATACGTTTGAGGATTTGAAGAAAGCGTTCATCAAGGCGTCGAATAGGACGTTGAGCCTGTAAGTATTTCAGTGAGGCTGATGGCCTCTTCGCAGGCAAGCCAGCTCCCACCTGAACCCGATCAACTGTGGGAACCGGGCTTGCCCGCGATGGGGCCCTTTCTGACGCTGCAGGCCCTAGATTCCGGCCAGCAGTCGTTCATACGGAATGCTTAAACCTTCATGCAGGCGCTTGATCATCGACAGGCTGAGTTTGCGCTTGTGGTTCAGCACCTCCGAAACGCGTCCACTGGGTCCGAAGAAGGCATGGGGTAATGCTCCGCCTCGTATTTTTCGATGAGGATTGCGAGGATTTCCAACTCGCCTCCCTCAGGCGAGCCGATTTCTGCTCCCCATAGCTGTTCCACTCGCGCAAGCGCAGTGGTCAGGTCTTCCTGGGAATGAATAGGTTTGATGTTCATCACACGGTCTCCGCGTTGATTTGATCGTACTGCGCATGGGTTCCCACGAAGCGTATGAACCCAAGCTGTCGCTGATAATCGATCGCCATGATCACTCGATACTTGTTGCCGCCCACGTTGAAAACAACCCTGCCGCTTTTTAGTGAGATGCAATTTTGGAAATGATTTCTGACGAGTAATGAATCGCTTCATGTGATCCTTCACAGACGGCGGTTGAACGGTCGGAGCTGGACGCTAACCAGTGGCTCTCACATCGTCTACGGTCGTTCTGATTCAGATTTTTTCTGCTTCGAGAGACTGGGCTGGCCTGTGCTACAGGTTTTCCAACGTTTGCAGCAACACCCGCACCTTCGTCAGCGACTCCTGATACTCCGCCTCCCACTCCGAGTCCGCCACAATCCCACCGCCGCCCCAGCAGCACACCTGCCCATCCTTGACCAGCAAGCTGCGAATGGCGATGGAACTGTCCATCTCACCGCGCACGTCCAGGTACACCAGCGAACCGCAGTACAGCCCGCGTCGCGTCGGCTCCAGCTCGTCGATGATCTGCATGGCGCGGATCTTCGGGGCGCCGGTGATGGAGCCGCCGGGGAAGCTGCCGGCGATCAGGTCGAGAGCATCTTTGTCGTCGGCCAACACACCCGTCACGCTGCTCACCAGGTGGTGCACGTTGGGGTAGCTTTCCAGGCTGAACAACTCCGGCACTTTCACCGAGCCAGTGCGGCAGCTGCGGCCAAGGTCGTTGCGCAGCAGGTCGACGATCATCAGGTTTTCGGCGCGATCCTTGGGGCTGGCCAGTAACTCGGCGGCGTTGGCGGCGTCTTCTTTGGGTGTTGCACCACGAGGACGGGTGCCCTTGATCGGGCGGGTTTCGACCCGGCGCTCGCTGATGTGCACGAAGCGTTCGGGCGACAGGCTCAATACCGCTCCGTCATCCGGCAGGCTCTGAAACCCCGAGAACGGTGTCGGGCAGGCTTCGCGTAGCGCGCAGTAAGCCACCCACGGATCACCGATGCACGGCGCGCGAAAGCGTTGGGCGAAATTGACCTGATAGCAGTCACCGGCCTGGATGTAATCCTGGATGCGCACAATGGCCTGCCGGTAAGCCTCGGCAGTGAGGTCCGGCACCATAGGGCCATGCAGGGTGAAGCTTGCAGAGTGCTCAGTTGTCGGCTGGCTGAACACTGCGATCAACCGTTGCCGCTCGCTTGCGGCCAGTGCCGGATGAAAGACCAACTGGCTGGTCTGTGCGTGGTGATCACTAATCAGCGCCCAGGCATACAGGCCGAAACGCGCGTCTGGCAGGTGCAAATCGTCCGCCGCCAGATGTGGCATCTGCTCAAGATGCCGACCAAAGTCATAGCTCAGATAGCCGATCAAGCCCCCAGCGAAGGGCAGTTCATAACCTGCGGGTAATTCTGCTTCACCCAGCTGCGTCAGGTTTTCCCGCAAGCGTTGCAGGAAATCGGTGCCGCTCTCATCCGGCCAAACCGTCAAGGTTGATTGCGGCCAGGCGCTGAGCACGTCATAACGGCCGCGTTCGGCTGCGGGGCGGCCGCTGTCGAGCAGCACCGCGCCAGGGGCATGGCGGATCACCGCGAAGTATTCGGCGGGGTTGGCCCGGTAGGGCAGCGGGTGTACGGAGCAGGTCGACATTGCGGGGTGGATCAGCCGTTGGCGTGGGGGGGCGATTGTAGTCCCCTGTAGGAGATGGTCCTAGAGGGGATGTCGGGTATAGACAGATTGAAGCCCGGATCAGCCTTCAAAGTGCGGTATATGCCCAAACAGTTCCTGCGCGAACTTCACTCGTTCTTCCGGGGTTTCGGTAACGCCAGCCGCTTTCAATTCATCTAGCCGCGCTTCCACTGCATGGGTGCGCAAGGTCAGGCCACAGTCATTGGCGATCTGGATATTCAGCCCCGGCCGAGCATTGAGCTCAAGGATCAGCGGGCCTTTTTCCTGGTCCAGCACCATGTCCACGCCGATATAACCCAGCCCGCACAACTCATAGCAGTTGGCGGCAAGCTTCATGAAGCCGTCCCAGTAGGGCAGTTGCACACCGTCCACCGCATTGGTGGTGTCAGGGTGCTTGGTGATGATGTTGTTCAGCCAGGTGCCGCGCAAAGTCACGCCGGTCGCTAGGTCGACGCCCACACCGATGGCACCCTGGTGCAGGTTGGCCTTGCCGCTGGATTGACGGGTCGGCAAGCGCAGCATGGCCATGACCGGGTAGCCCATCAGCACGATGATGCGAATATCCGGCACACCTTCGTAGCTGATGCTCTTGAAGATCTGGTCGGGCACCACGCGGTATTCGATCAGCGCACGGTCGCGGTGGCCGCCCAGGGAATACAGGCCGGTAAGGATGCTGGAAATCTGATGTTCGATGTCCTCATGGCTGAGCAGCTTGCCGGACACCGTGCGATAGCGCCCTTCAAAGCGGTCGGCCACCACCAGGATGCCGTCACCGCCGGCGCCTTGGGCCGGTTTGATCACGAAATCGCTGCGTCCGTCGAGGATCTCGTCGAGCTTGTCGATTTCCTTTTCGGTGGAAATGACGCCGTACATTTGCGGCACATGGATACCGGCGGCGATGGCCCGTTCCTTGGTGATGATCTTGTCATCCACGATCGGGTACAGGCTGCGCTTGTTGTACTTGAGCACGTAGTCGGCGTTACGCCGGTTGATGCCCATGATCCCTCGCGCTTCCAGGGCCTTCCAGGTCTTCCAGAAGCCGAACATTACGAGTCAGCCTTGAGGAAGGCCTTGAAACGCACCAGTTCGGTCAAGCGGTAGCCGCGATAACGCCCCATGGCCAGCATGAAGCCCACCAGGATCAGCAGGATCGCCGGGAAGGTGAACACGAAGTAGATCAGCTCCGGCACACTCATGATCAAGTGGGCGAGGGTGGCGGCGAACAGCGTGCCAATCGCCACTTTCAGCGCATGGCTGGCACCGCGTTCTTCCCAGGTGATCGACAGGCGCTCGATGGTCATGGTCAGAATCACCATCGGGAACAAGGCCACCGACAGCCCGCGTTCCAACCCCAGCTTGTGGCTGAACAGGCTGATGGCCGCGATCAACACCACCACGAAGGTCAGCACCACCGACAACCTCGGCAGCATCTGCAATTTCAAGTGTTCCAGGTACGAGCGCAGGGACAGGCCCAGCGCTGTGATGATCGTGAACAGCACAATGCCGAAGCCCAACTGCGTCTCGCGGAACGCCAGGGCGATCAGGACCGGGGTAAAGGTGCCCAGGGTCTGCAGGCCGATCAGGTTGCGCAGGATCAGGATCACCAGCACGCCGATCGGGATCATCACCATGATCATGAAGGTCTGCTGGGTTTGCAGCGGCAGGCCGTACAGCGAGTATTCGAGGAAGTTGGCGTCGGTGTTCTCGTCGGTCAGCTTGGCCAGGCGAATGGCGTTCATTTCGCTGTTGTTCAGGCTGAATGTCACGGCGGCTTTCTTGCCGCCTTCCACCGTGATCAGGTTTTCATCGCCGGTCCACCACAACAGGCGGTCGGCCGGCAGGCCCTGTTCACCGGTTTCGGGGTTGAAGTACAACCAGTCGTTGCCATTGAAGCTGCGCAGCCACAGTTCCGGTGTTTGTGGCTGGTCGGCCACCAGGCGGATGGTGTGGACCTTTTCTACCGGGACATGGGCGATAGACAGCAACAGTTCGACGATCTTGGCCTTGTGCGGCGTCGACGGGTCGCCGGCCAGCAGCAGTTTCACGTTGTCGTCGTTGAGGTTGTTGGTGCGCTTGATGGCTTCGCCGATAAACGTCTCGACGTCGGCCGAGTGCTGGCGGATCGGCGCCAGCAAGGCTTCGGCGGCGATTTTTTCCGGGCCTTCCACAGCAATGCTGTCACGGAAGGTCGGGCCCTTGACCTTGACCTTTTCGCCGCTGTAGCGCTTGGTCAGCACCAGGCGGTAATACAGGGTTTGCTTGCCCTTGGCCCGGCGTGCCGACCAAGTCACCTTGCGGTTGCCGTCAGTTCGGTTGACGCTCACCCCATAGTTGTTCGAGATAAAGCTTTCATTGAGGCTGACGAAGTCGCGGCTCAGCGGCGGCACGAACATCGAGATCTTTACCGGGTCCTTGGGGTTGGCGACGAACTCGACCTTGGCGTCGATGTTCCACAAGTCGTCCGTGGCGTCTTCGGTCACAGGGATACCCAACACGAAAATCTGGTAGGCGGTGACCGAAATACCCAGCACCACCAAAATGGTGATCAGGATTTTCAGGTGCAAGGTCAGAGAGCGCATTCGGTTTACTCGGCGGTATGAGCGTCGGCGGCGCAGGCAGGTTTGCCCGCTGCGTATTTAAGACTGGGGTCGACCAGCGCATCAAAGCGTTTCAAGGCTTCGGAGCCGATCAGCAGCGGGTATTGGAATGCGCTGCGGTCAGTCAAGTTCACTTCGATGCTGCGTAAAGCGGTACCCATGCAGACATCCAGGCTGATCACTGGACGGGCGGTGTACTGCTTGCCCTCATCGGGATCGTAGTCACCGGCGCGACGCTTGATCTTGCTGACGCGGGCCAGGGGCAGTTCGATGGGGTGGGAGTGGGCAGTGTCGATGGCCAGGTAAAAGCGCACCCAGGATTCGCCATTACGCTTGAAGCGCTTGATATCACGGGCGCTGAGGGATGCGGTCTTGGCACCGGTGTCGAGTTTGGCGGCCACTTCCAGGTCGATACCGGCCAGCTTGGCGTATTCATTCAGGCCATACACGGTCTTCTCGGCACCGATGCCAAGCCCCGGTACACACCATAGGCAAATCAATAGAAGGAAGGGCTTGAGTCTCATAAATCCTGAGGCGGTGCCGTGCGATGTTCAATTCAAGGCGACTGGCATTGCTGCGCAAACTCCCTCGTGCGCCGTTTCATCGGGTGATGTCAGGCGAAAGCGGCGGGCATTCTAACATGATGCTTTTTTGGCGCCAGCGCTGGCAGGCGGCCATGCCCTAGGAACGTGTCGAAGGGGTTATTAGATGATTGTCGACAATATTGATTTATTCTTTGACTATCAGGGGCTGATTGGCTAGTTTTTGCGACATTGATTTTAAAGGTGTCGACAATATGCTGGATCAACTGGAAACCCCAGTGATAGCGCAAGACGATTCCCAGACCATGTCAGAGAACGTCTTCCGGCGTATCCAGGCTGCCATCGTCAAGGGTGAGATCGCCCCCGGCAGCAAGATTTCCGAACCGGAACTGGCGCGCACCTACGGCATCAGCCGTGGCCCGTTGCGTGAGGCGATCCACCGTCTGGAAGGCCAGCGTCTTCTGGTGCGTGTGCCCCATGTCGGTGCGCGGGTGGTGTCCTTGAGTCACGCCGAATTGATCGAACTCTACGAAATCCGCGAATCCCTCGAAGGCATGGCCTGCCGCTTGGCCGCCGAGCGCATGACCGACGCGGAAATCGAAGAGCTGCGCCAGGTGTTGCACACCCATGAGCGCGACGAAGCGTTCCAGGCTGGCCTCGGTTATTACCAGCAAGAAGGCGACTTCGATTTCCATTACCGGATCATCCAGGGCGCCGGCAACCGCACCCTGACCCAAATGCTCTGCGGCGAGCTGTATCAATTGGTGCGCATGTACCGCATCCAGTTCTCCGCGACGCCCAATCGTCCACGCCAGGCTTTTGCCGAGCATCACCGCATTCTTGACGCGATTGCCGATCGTGACGGTGAACTGGCGGAGTTGTTGATGCGCCGCCATATCGGCGCTTCCAAACGCAACATCGCCCGTCACTTTCCAGACACTACCCCCTAACGAGGTGAGTCATGAGTTCCAATAACAACAGCACGCCAGGCCAACGTTTCCGTGACGCGGTCGCCAGCGAACACCCTTTGCAGGTGGTCGGTGCGATCAACGCCAACCACGCCCTGTTGGCCAAGCGCGCCGGTTTCAAGGCGATCTACCTGTCGGGCGGCGGGGTGGCTGCCGGTTCCCTGGGCGTGCCGGACCTGGGCATCACCGGCCTGGATGACGTGCTGACCGATGTGCGTCGTATCACTGACGTGTGCGACCTGCCGCTGTTGGTGGACGTGGACACCGGCTTTGGCTCCTCGGCGTTCAACGTGGCGCGCACGGTCAAGTCGATGATCAAGTTCGGCGCGGCGGCCATTCATATCGAAGACCAGGTCGGCGCCAAGCGCTGCGGTCATCGTCCGAATAAAGAAATCGTGTCCCAGCAGGAAATGGTCGACCGCATCAAGGCTGCCGTGGATGCGCGCACCGATGACAGTTTCGTGATCATGGCGCGTACCGATGCCTTGGCGGTAGAAGGCCTGGAGTCCGCCCTGGAGCGTGCCGCCGCCTGCATCGAGGCTGGCGCCGACATGGTGTTCCCGGAAGCCATCACCGAGCTGGAAATGTACAAACTGTTCGCCTCCCGGGTGAAGGCGCCGATCCTGGCTAACATTACCGAGTTCGGCGCGACACCTCTGTACACCACCGAACAGTTGAAATCTGCCGATGTTTCCATCGTGCTGTACCCGCTTTCGGCCTTCCGCGCCATGAACAAGGCCGCCGAGAACGTCTACACCGCAATCCGTCGCGACGGCACTCAACAGAACGTGATCGACACCATGCAAACCCGCATGGAGCTTTACGATCGCATCGACTACCACACCTTCGAGCAGAAGCTCGACGCGTTGTTTGCCGCGAAAAAGTAAGCCTGTGGGAAGGTGCCTGCCTGCTCCCACATGCCTCCCTAATAAATTCAAGATTGGAGATCGAACATGGCTGAAGCAAAAGTACTGAGTGGCGCCGGCCTGCGTGGCCAAGTGGCGGGCCAGACGGCCCTGTCCACCGTGGGCCAGGCCGGTGCCGGCTTGACCTATCGCGGTTACGACGTGCGCGAACTGGCCGCCGACGCGCAATTTGAAGAAGTCGCCTACCTGCTGCTGTACGGCGAATTGCCGACCCAAGCCGAGCTGGCCGCCTACACCGCCAGGCTGGGCAAACTGCGTGACCTGCCGCAAGCGCTCAAGGAGGTGCTGGAACGCATTCCCGCCGACGCTCACCCGATGGACGTGATGCGCACCGGTTGCTCGTTC
Organism: Pseudomonas sp.; assembly: GCF_050739995.1. Lineage (GTDB taxonomy): Bacteria > Pseudomonadota > Gammaproteobacteria > Pseudomonadales > Pseudomonadaceae > Aquipseudomonas. The sequence continues at coordinate 11,745 of NZ_JBOICG010000177.1, forward strand.
CTGGGCAACATCGAGCCGGAGAAAGACTTCAGCGTACAGCGCGACGTCACCGACCGCCTGCTCGCGGCTTTCCCGGCGATCATGTGCTACTGGTACCGCTTCAGCCACGACGGCAAGCGTATCAACTGCGTGACGGATGAGCCGAGCATCGGCGGCCACTTCCTGCACCTGCTGCACGGCGAGAAGCCAAGCGAGCTGCACGTCAAGGTGATGAACGTCTCGCTGATCCTCTACGCCGAGCACGAATTCAACGCTTCCACCTTCACCGCTCGTGTGTGTGCGTCGACCCTGTCCGACCTGTATTCCTGCGTGACCGCCGCCATCGGCTCCCTGCGTGGCCCGTTGCACGGCGGTGCCAACGAAGCGGCGATGGAGATGATCGAGCGTTTCGGTTCAGCCGAAGAGGCCGTCGAAGGCACCCTCGGCATGCTGGCGCGCAAGGACAAGATCATGGGCTTCGGCCACGCGATCTACAAAGACAGCGACCCGCGTAATGAAGTGATCAAGGGCTGGTCGAAAAAACTCGCCGACGAGGTGGGTGACAAGGTGCTGTTCCCGGTCTCCGAAGCCATCGACAAGACCATGTGGGAGCAAAAGAAACTGTTCCCCAACGCCGACTTCTACCATGCCTCCGCGTACCACTTCATGGGCATCCCGACCAAGCTGTTCACGCCGATTTTCGTGTGCTCACGCCTGACTGGCTGGGCGGCGCATGTGTTCGAGCAGCGTGCCAACAACCGCATCATCCGTCCAAGCGCCGAATACGTCGGCGTCGAGCAGCGCAAGTTCGTGCCAATCGAACGTCGCTGAATAAGAAGACCGGCGATCTTGAAGTGAAAACCGGATCAAGTGTGGGAGGGGG
>NZ_JBOICG010000178.1:0-5480 GCF_050739995.1 Pseudomonas sp.
CGATACACCCCTGAGACACCTTATGAAAAAAATGACGGCCACTGAAAAAAAGGCAATTACCCAAGACTGGAAAGAAGTGGTGGGGACTTATGAGATATATAAACCCCTTCATTTATTAAAGCGTAACGGCCCCCTGTTGACCGGCATTTATCTCAAGCCCGTTTATGGTGAGGAGCACTATGTTCCGGTGTTCCACACTCACTCATTGATGACGTCGTTCCCAGTAGTCTCGCTGGTTTCGCCGATATCACTATTGAACAATAAGGGTGTTGAGGAATCGATAAGCCCTTTGCGCCACTCAAATAAGTTCGAAGAACTTGTTGAACGTTTTCGATCACAATGTCCTATTGCGTTCCTCGAGACACTGTCATGTACCACGCTGGACTCTATTTATAAAACTACTGTAGCCAGTGGAGATAACTTCCCAGTACAGGCCATGACCGACAATATATTGTTATTGGCTTGGTGCAAAAAGAGTGCAATGGCCCACGAACGCATCGAGCATTACAAGTCCATCCTTCAGGGATGGCCGGAAGGTGTGACTCAACGCGTAGGCGGAGCAGCGGGCTGGGAGCGTGAAGTCAAGACACTGATGGACCCGCAGCATCTTGAAAACTCCGTTGCACAAGAATTAAAGAAGCTCAAACTGAGCCAGTTCCCGGATCACTCGCTTGTGTGTGATTAACCAGCAAGGCCCTCACAAAAAATGGGCACCCGACCCAGTCGGCGTGCCCATTTTTTCTACCACCCCGCCCCCTTCGAGACGGTAACGCCATTACGCGTTGACTGTGTCTTTGAGCGACTTGCCCGGCTTGAACGCAACAGTGTTGCTGGCCTTGATTTTCACCGGCTCACCGGTCTGTGGGTTTTTGCCAGTGCGTGCGCCGCGGTGGCGTTGCAGGAAGGTGCCGAAGCCCACCAGGGTGACGCTGTCCTTGCGATGCAGAGCGCCGGTGATTTCTTCAAGTACGGCGTTGAGTACGCGGTTGGCCTGTTCTTTGGTCAGGTCTGCTTTTTCTGCAATAGCGGCTGCGAGTTCTGGTTTACGCATAAGTGAAGCCTCTTTGACGGTTTTTTGTTGTTATGTCCGTGCTGCTCATCGACGGAGCAGCGCCCAAGGCGCCGCAGGCTCTACTCTGCGGCAGACGGGAGTGAGGATGGCATGCCCTCGCACGCTCCGCCAGTCTCGCAGCGACCTTTCTGAGGGAAGGAACGTGCTGATTCCGACAGAACGACCAGTATTTACGCCAGTAAAGGCGGAAGTTCTTTATTGAGGGCCAGTTTTTCCATAACCGCGCTACCGGTCAGCGCGTAACCCAGCAGGCGACCGCTGGCGTCGCGGCACAGGGCCTTGATATCGGCGCCCTGGCCTTCGACACTCCAGACGCCTTCGGTGCCCCGTGGCGGTGGCGACACGACCAGCGGGCAAATCGGGGTTTTCACGGTGATCGGCATCGGCCCGTAGCTGACGGCGGTGGCATTGCCGGCCAGGGTCTGGGCCAAGGCACGGGCGCAGCTCATCAGCGGCATCACGTACAGCAGGTTCAGCCCATCGACCTCGGCGCAGTCGCCCAGGGCGTAGATGTTGGCGTGAGATGTCTTGAGGTGGCGGTCCACCATGATCCCACGGTTGGTCTGCAAGCCGGCAGCTGCAGCCAGGTCGACACGTGGACGCAGGCCGATGGCCGAGATCACCAGGTCGCAGTGAATCACTTCACCGTCGGACAGGTGAGCTTCCAGGCCGTCGGCAGTGCGCTGCAGACGGTTGAGCACCGGCCCCAGGTGGAAACGTGCGCCGAGGCCTTCCAGCCCAGCCTGCACCGCTGCAGCGGCTGCCGGGTGCAACAGGGTCGGCATGACTTGTTCGCACGGCGCCACCAGGTCGATTTCATAGCCGCCAAGGATCAGGTCGTTGGCGAACTCGCAACCAATCAGGCCGGCGCCCAGCAACAGCACGCGACGCTTGCCGGCCGCAGCAGTGCGAAAACGGGCGTAGTCTTCAAGGTCGTTGATCGGGAAAATCAGCTCAGCCGCATCGCCTTCGACCGGCACACGCACCGTCTCCGCGCCCCAGGCCAGGATCAAGTCGCGGTAAGCCACCGCTTCCTCGCCGATCCACAGACGCTTGTGGCCCGGGTCGATGCCGCTGATGCGGGTGTGAGTGCGCACTTCGGCCTTGAGTTGCTCGGCCATGGCGCCCGGTTCAGCCATGCTCAGGCCATCGGCTTCCTTGTTCTTGCCAAAGCCGGTGGAGAGCATGGGCTTGGAGTAGGAGCGCCCGTCATCCGCGGTGATCAACAGCAGTGGGGTCTCGCTGTCGAGCTTGCGAAACTCCCGGGCCACGTTATAACCGGCCAATCCTGTGCCGATGATCACGACAGGTGCGTTCATTCCTTTCTCCTCGTAGTACATTTCTTAAAAATTCAGATCAGCCGATTTCGATCATTTCGAAATCCATCTTGCCCACGCCGCAGTCCGGGCACAGCCAGTCTTCCGGGACGTCTTCCCAACGGGTGCCAGGCAGGATTCCATCATCCGGCCAACCGTCTTTCTCGTCATAGATCAGGCCACAGACTACACATTGCCACTTCTTCATTACTTGCTTCCTCAGGGTCCAGGCATCTTGGCCGACGGTCGATAGACCCGCGTTGCCGTGCGGCTCAGGGCGTTTTGTACTGATCGGGGCTGGCAGATGCAAGCACGATCGACGCAAACAGCCGGTTCAGTCCGGCAAAAAACCAGGACGCCATGGTAAGCTCGCCGCCTCTTTTGCTGCCAATACTGACTCACCGTGCCGCACTCAATCGACCCTCCCGATGCTTGCCAATGGCTGATCCAGAGCCTTCTACTGCCTGTGCCCACACCCTTGACCCTCAATTGGCTGTTCAATGAAGACTCGCTGACGCGGCGGCTGACGTGGCTGTCCAACGACGGCTTCAGCGTGACGCCGCTGTTCGAAGGCTGGCAGCCTTTGCGCGATGATGAGTGTGTGGCACTGGGCCTGCCCACGGCCACTGTCGGTTGGGTACGTGAGGTGTATCTGCGTGGGCATGGCCAACCGTGGGTGTTCGCCCGTAGCGTGGCGGCGCGCAGTGCACTGGAGGGTGACGGCCTGCATATGGATGAACTGGGTAGCCGCTCGCTGGGGGAGTTGTTGTTCTGCGATCACGCCTTCACCCGCCAGGCCATCGAGGTGTGCCATTACCCACGGCAATGGCTACCCACTGCGAATCAGGCCGATGGGCTATGGGGTCGCCGTTCGCGCTTTGATCGCGGGCCCTTGAGCGTGCTGGTCGCTGAAATCTTCTTGCCCAGCTTCTGGCATGCGCTGCATGACCATCCGGAGAACTGCTGATGTATCAACGTCTGCTCAAATCCTTGAACCACCTGAACCCCAGGGCCTGGGACTTCATTCAACTGACCCGCATGGACAAGCCCATCGGCATTTACCTGCTGCTGTGGCCGACGCTGTGGGCGCTATGGATCGCCGGCAAGGGCTCGCCGTCCGTTCTCAACATCGTGATTTTCGTGCTGGGCGTGGTGCTGACCCGCGCCGGTGGCTGCGTGATCAACGACTGGGCCGACCGCAAGGTCGACGGCCATGTGAAGCGCACCGAGCAACGCCCGCTGGTGAGCGGCAAGATCAGTTCCAAAGAGGCGCTGATGTTTTTTGCGGTGCTGATGGGCATCAGTTTCCTGTTGGTACTGCTGACCAACGCCACCACCATCCTGCTCTCCCTCGGCGGCCTGGCGCTGGCGGCAAGCTATCCGTTCATGAAGCGCTACACCTATTACCCGCAAGTGGTGCTGGGCGCGGCGTTTTCCTGGGGCATGCCGATGGCGTTCACCGCCGAAACCGGCCACCTGCCCGCCACCGCGTGGCTGCTGTACATCGCCAACTTGCTGTGGACGGTGGGTTACGACACTTATTACGCGATGACCGACCGCGACGATGACTTGAAGATTGGCGTGAAATCCACGGCCATTCTGTTCGGCGATGCCGACCGTGTGATCATCCTCACGCTGCAGGGCCTGTCGCTGGTGTGCCTGTTATTGGCAGGCGCACGATTCGAACTGGGCGGCTGGTTCCATCTGGGTCTGCTGGCGGCGGCGGGCTGCTTTGCCTGGGAGTTCTGGTACACCCGGGACAGGGATCGCATGAAGTGCTTCAAGGCGTTTTTGCACAACCACTGGGCCGGGTTGGCGATTTTTGTCGGGATTGTGGCGGATTACGCCTTTCGCTGAGTTTTTGGGGTGGCTGGGCTGACGCCTTCGCGGGCAAGCCCACTCCCACATTTGGAATGCGTTCCCCTGTGGGAGCGGGCTTGCCCGCGAAGGTCTCAGCGGCGCCGCAGGTTCAGGGCTTGATGACGTGCCACGCCCCACCCTTGCCATCACCGGCCTTGTCACCGGCCTTATGGTCATCCTTGTAGGTATAGACCGGCTTGCCCTTGTAGGCCCACTGGCTGGAGTTGTCGTCGCGGGTGATGACGGTCCAATCGCCCGTCGGCTTGTCAGTCGACTCAGCCTTCAACGGCGGCCAGTTGGTCGCGCACTGGTCCTTGCACACTGACTTGCCGTCAGCGTCCTTGTCGAAGGTGTAGAGGGTCAGGCCCTTGTGGTCCACCAATACCCCGTCTTGAGTCATCGCGGGCTCCGCCGCGAATGCCACCGTCGGCAATGTCAACGCAGCCGTGACCAGCAGGGCTTTCCAGGAAAACGTACTTTTAGTCATCGGAACCTTCCTTTTGTGGTTGTCAGGATTCGGTCCCAAAGCGTAGTCCAGAGCGACGCAAATTGCCCAAGCGACTAAATTACTGTCACACGACTGCAATAATTCCGTTATCTAATGCGGCGCAAGACAGTTAAATGACAAGAGGATTTAGGCATGGTTGGCAGGAGCATTCTGATCGTCGACGACGAAGCGCCCATCCGCGAGATGATCGCCGTTGCGTTGGAAATGGCCGGCTATGACTGCCTGGAGGCGGAGAACTCCCAGCAGGCCCACGCCATTATCGTCGACCGCAAGCCGGACCTGATCCTGCTGGACTGGATGCTGCCTGGCACCTCCGGCATCGAGCTCGCCCGCCGCCTCAAGCGTGACGAGCTGACCGGGGATATCCCGATCATCATGCTCACCGCCAAGGGTGAAGAAGACAACAAGATCCAAGGGCTGGAAGTCGGCGCCGACGACTACATCACCAAACCCTTTTCCCCGCGGGAACTGGTTGCACGCCTGAAGGCCGTACTGCGCCGCGCCGGCCCTACCGATGGTGAAGCGCCTATTGAAGTCGGCGGCCTGCTGCTGGACCCGATCAGCCACCGCGTGACCATTGACGGCAAGCCCGCCGAGATGGGCCCGACCGAATACCGCCTGCTGCAATTCTTCATGACCCACCAGGAGCGTGCCTACACCCGCGGCCAATTGCTCGACCAAGTGTGGGGCGGCAACGTGTACGTGGAAGAACGCACCGTGGACG
>NZ_JBOICG010000179.1:0-7155 GCF_050739995.1 Pseudomonas sp.
CTCTATACTGAAAGACGCAGTCAGACTAAAACTCTGTGACGGGACATGCTATGGAATGGCTTGGTTTGCATTTTTTTACCGACCTTCCAGATAACGGGCATTTATTACTCAATTGCAGTCATAACCCTTTTCTGGTGCTACTGGCGTATCTGGTCGCTTGCGCGGCCGGGTTCGGCACGCTGGACATGGCCGAACGCGTCGGCCATGTAGAAGACCCCACCGCCCGCCGCCATTGGCGCTGGCTGGGTGCCGGGTGCCTGGCAGGCGGTATCTGGTCAACGCACTTCATCAGCATGCTGGCTTTCCAAGCTCCCATCGCTATTCATTACGAATTGATCATGACGTTCGCCTCGCTACTGATCGCTCTGATCGCGTCGCTGTTCGCCATGCAAACCCTCAGTCACCCTCACCTGCGGTTCCGCCAATACTTGCTGGCGTCGGTATGGATGGGGCTCGGTATCGCCCTGATGCACTACGTCGGCATGTCGGCCATGCGCTCCCAGGCCCAGGTGTACTTCGAATCGGGATTGTTCATGGCGTCGGTCGCTATCGCCATCGGCGCCAGCCTGGCCGCGTTGTTGCTGTCCAACTACCTGCGCACCGGCGCCGGCGTATTCCATCAACTGCTCAAATACGCCGCCAGCCTGGTGCTGGGCGCCGGCATTCTCAGCATGCACTTCACGGGCATGGCCGCCATGCAAATGCTGGTGCCTACCGGCGCTGATCTGTCACAGCCACTGGACAACAACCCTATTCAGCTCGGCCTGTCTGTGGCTGTGATCACGCTGCTGGTCATCGGTAGCAGCGTCAGTGCAGCCTTGGCGGACAAAAAACTGCAGCACAAGGAACGTGACCTGCGTCGGGTCAACGCGCTGCTCAGCGAGCTCGACCAGGCCCGTGCGTCGCTGCAACAGGTCGCCCATTTCGACGCACTGACCAGCCTGCTCAACCGCCGGGGGTTCAACCAGATCTTCGCGGAGAAAGTCGCGGAAAAAACCGCCAACAACGGCATGATGGCGGTGATTTTTCTCGATATCGACCACTTCAAGCGGATCAACGATAGCCTGGGACATGACGCCGGCGACCAGTTGCTCAGGGTGCTGGCCGGGCATATCAAGAGCTCGGTACGCAGCCATGACGATGTGGTCGCACGCTTTGGGGGCGATGAGTTCTGCATCCTGATCAACATCCACCACCGTGATGAAGCGCGTCATATGGCCCAGCGCATCATGCAAAAGATGAAAGACCCGATCGAACTGGCCGGCCGACGCATGGTGATGACCACCAGCATCGGTATCAGTCTGTTTCCCGATGACGGCCTGACCTGCGATGAGTTGCTGAAAACCGCCGACCTCGCGCTTTACCAATCCAAGGACGCCGGCCGCAACAACCTGAACTTCTTCAGCTCCAACCTGAAAACCCGCGCTTTCCTTGAACTGCAATTGGAAGAGGAATTACGTGCGGCGCTGCGTGCGCGCAACGAACTGGTGCTGTTCTATCAGCCGATCTTCGACATGAAGCTCGGCAAGGTCACACGCCTTGAAGCCCTGGTGCGCTGGCAACATCCGCAACATGGACTGTTGGCGCCGGAACGTTTTATCGGTATCGCTGAAAACAATGGGCTGATTGCCGAGCTGGACCACTGGGTGCTGCGCCAGGCCTGTCACGACCTGAGCTTGCTGTCTGATCGCGGCTATACCGAACTGACCATGGCCGTGAACTGCTCGGCCTTGAACCTGGCCCGTGATGAATTGGCCGATGAAATCGAAGACGCCCTGCGCTTTGCCGGGATCGCGGCCAACCGCCTGGAGCTGGAAGTCACCGAAAATGCGCTGATGGGCAATATCAGCAGCACCTTGGCGCTGTTGCGGCAAATTCGGGCACTGGGCGTATCCCTGGCCATCGATGACTTCGGCACCGGCTACTCATCCCTCGCCTACCTCAAGCGCCTGCCGTTGAACACCCTGAAGATCGACCGCTCCTTTATCCAGGACATTCCCAAATCCACCGCTGATATCGAAATCGTCCAGGCGATTATCGGCATGGCCCATACCCTCCACCTTCAAGTGGTCACCGAGGGCGTGGAAACCCAAGCGCAATTCGAGCTGCTGCTCAAACATGGCTGTGATTATATTCAAGGCTACCTGCTCAGCCCGGCGGTGCCTGCCAGTGACATCATCGGCGTAATGCAGGGCATCCAGATGCGCAACCCGCTCTACCCGCTCAGCGTGGAGGGCAACAAGGACGGGCCGTCACCGAAGGAACCCGCGCCAGGGCGCATCGGCTCTGCGTCCATCGTGAGACCAATTCGCTGACGCCGTTTTTTTGGCATTTCGCCATCATTCGCCTAAAGAACACCGACGAACGGCCGATCCATCAGGGTCCGGCCGGAATTCCCCTGTAAACACTTGGGTCAAACCCAGCCGTCCCGGACTCAGACGCACTGTAAAGTCGCGAACTTTCATTCAGTGATGGCTCCTCGATGTTTTGCGGCCATCCGTCCAGGTACATGGCGCCCAATGACTTCTAAAAACAATTCTGTCACCGTGATTCCCGACGTGTTGCCGACAGTGCCTGCGGAAAAACCCGCCGGTCACAAGCCATTGAGCAGCGCTCGCCCGCTGGCCACTCAGCAGTACTTATACTTCACCGAGACCAATACCGACCGCATCCTCGACAACCTCGACGGTCTGCGCGACATGGTGTTCCCACGCCCGCCTCAGCAGGAAGGCGACGGCGATCTGCGCGGCGAGCAGGAATTCCCGTCGGTGTGCCTGATCGGCCTGGGCCGCTGCGGCTCCAACATTGCCCTGGACGTGGCGGAGTTGGTGTACAACGCGCGCAAGTTCTACTTGAACGAGTTCAGTACCGAGGATAAATCGCTGGATAAGGGCTACAGCCCGGCCCAATGGATTCGCAACAACCTGCGCCTGGGCGGTGGCAAGGCCACCAAGCCTGTGTTCCTGGTTGAACCCCTGGTGATGCTGGGCGACCTGGACAAGGACATCGCCGGGCGCATCCGCTTCTCGCGCAAAGGTGAAAAAAGCGGTTTCCTGCGCGACTACAGCAAGATGAAAATCATGGACCTGTCGGAAGTCCATGCCGGGGGCGCCGGTAACGCACCGATCCTGGGCCAGTACCTGGCCAAGATTATCCTCAACAAAGACACCCAGCGTTTCTCCAGTCCCGACTGGAAGATGATCCACTCGTACCTGATCGACTCCTGCGGCATCAAGGCCAACCAATCGCGCCTGTACTTCTCGATCTTCAGCGCTGGCGGTGGGACCGGCTCGGGCATGGCTTCGGAATTCGGCCTGGCCCAGCAACACTCTTACATGAACAAGACATTCGACACCAAGCCTGCCGACGAGCACGACAGCAAGAGCGGCCACGCCTTTGTATTCGAGCCGATCTTCACCAGCGGCATCTGCGTGCTGCCGAATATCTCCGACCACCGTAGTGAAATGTCCGAGGCGCTGCACATCAACGCCGGGCGCCTGCTGTGCAAATATCTGTCAGAAGAATGGGATTTCTCATACAACTTTGCCAATGAAGACAGCAGCGAAGCCAGCGTAAAAGGTCGTATCCGGCCGTGGAACGCGATGATGTTGATCTCCAACGACATCATGCGTTACGCCGAAGAGAGCGACGACGGCAACATCCAGAACATTGATGTCAATGCGATGGAAAAGCACGCTAACCAGTACATTTCCCAACAGATCTTCAACATCCTCACCGCCCAGGCGGTCACCACCGACTACGACCAGAACTACTTCCACCGCGCCGGCATCGACATCGGCGAAACCATCCGCCTGGACGCCAACGACCTGTTCATGAGCCTGGCCGGCCCGGTGGCGATTGCCTATGCCGAATCGGTCGTGCCGGAAACTCCAGCGCCGTCCAACGACAAGTTCAAGGTGTTCGACAAAGAGCCCCAGCGCCTGAACATCGACGACCTGTTCTTCCGCTCCATCGACTTGCCGCACTTCAATAAAGTCACCCAGGCCATCGAAGGCATCAGCCTGCTGCCGATCGAATCCAAGCGCTACAAGGCGTCGCTGGAGCAGTACAAAAATTCCGGCTATGACGCGGCGGCACTGCATGACCTGCACTTCTTCAAGAACTGTTCGTCGGTGGTGTCCATCGTATCGCTACCCAAGGATTACAAGCTGTCCTACATGGACCTGAACCGGCTCAAGACCCACCTCAACAGCCTGTTTCCCAACACCACGCTCAAGCGCTATGCGTTGGTAATAGGCGCGTCGGCCAACCTGTCGCTGACCACCTTGATCGCCAAGAGCCCGTGCCTGTCGGACGATTTCCTGACCTTGATCGTGGCGTTCATCAAGCGCTGCTTTGCGCGCAACCCTTACCGCTTCGATGACACGCTGGACAACTCGATCCTGGACTTCATCATCCATGAGGACTTCGACGAAGATCGCATCGATGAATTGCTCAACGAGTTCGAGAACCCGGCAAAGATCCTCGATACCAACTGGTATGCGATCAAACCGATGTACGAGAAGAAGTACCGCGAGTTGATCAACGACAAAGAGAAGTTCGTGTCGATCAATGACATTCGCCTGTCACGGGACTGCGTGAAGAAGGCGATCAAGTACTTGCGTGAGATCTATCGCCACCGGATTGGCAAGACCAAGGTCATTTCCTTGAACAACCATACCGGTAAGACGGCCTAGACTGAGTAGCCCTCTTCGCGAGCAAGCCCGCTCCCACATTTGACCGTGTGCATCCTGTAGGAATGAGGTCGAATGTGGGAGCGGGCTTGCTCGCGAATGCGGCAGCCCAAGCAACAAATATCTACACCTCAGGAACACTTGGAAACAATTCCCCAGTGATTCCACCACTGCTTCAACTGTTCCCGTTACGTGCGCGTCACCCTCACCTGTGACCTTTCTCTACGGCAAGATGCCATCACGGCGTCAGCGGTTACTCGGCTACACACTTGTACCGCGAAAAATCACGCACCTTTTTCGTGCAGCCTTTTCTTACAGCGCCCTTTCCTGGATCAGAATCCACGGCGAAACCACCACCGCCCACAGGCTCGGATCACGTTCCACCAGGTCCAATGCCCGCATTGCAGACACTTCGCCAAGGCTCCCGGCAGCCAGCCATGCAGCGACTTTGTCGCGGTTATCCTCGGCCATTCCCTCAGCCGCCTCGATCAAATCCAGGCCGGCGTCGACCCACAATAGGGCACCCTTGGCAAAGAACGGTTCAAGCTCCTTCCAGGAAATTTCGGCGGTTTCACCGAGCAGCTTGGCATAGAGGGTGCTAGGTTCTTGCGTCATGGGAATTCACCTTGGGAAAAAATCGGCGCAATCATAACGTCGTGGCTCTTGCAGAAAAACCCAGGCTAGAAAAACCCAGTTGCAAATGAGGTACCGATAGAAAGGGTCAGGAAAGCCAAGGATTGCCCGAAACTCTGGCACAACCCCGCCGCAATTCTGTCTTTTTCTTTCATTTAAGCGACACGCCCGGGTTTTGCCCCCAGCAGCCAGCTTTTCAAGCGATCAACCGGCGCTCTACACTGTACCGGTACAGTTGCCAGGGCACTGCCGGGGGGATATCCGAGATATCCGATCCGGTTCTGCAGCTCACAAGGCCGCTAGAACTATAAAAAATACAACAGTAAGAGTGGAGCACTATGAATAAGGCTACTAAGCAGATTTCCAAACTGTTTGCCGCTATGGTCCTGGCTGGGGTTGCCGGCCATTCGTTCGCAGCCGATACCATCAAGATCGGTATCGCAGGTCCTAAAACCGGTCCTGTCACGCAATACGGCGACATGCAATTCATGGGTGCCAAGCAAGCCATCAAAGACATCAACGCCAAGGGCGGCGTAGACGGCAAGATGCTTGAGGCCAAGGAATACGACGACGCTTGCGATCCGAAACAAGCGGTTGCCGTTGCCAACAAAGTGGTCAACGACGGCGTCAAGTTCGTGGTCGGTCACCTCTGCTCCAGCTCCACTCAGCCCGCTACCGACATCTACGAAGACGAAGGCGTGATCATGATCACCCCGGCTGCCACCAGCCCGGAAATCACTGCCCGTGGTTACAAACTGGTGTTCCGCACCATCGGCCTGGACAGCGCCCAAGGCCCGGCTGCCGGCAACTACATTGCCGACCACGTCAAGCCGAAGGTCGTTGCCGTACTGCACGACAAACAGCAATACGGTGAAGGTATCGCCACCGCCGTTAAACAGACCCTTGAGAAGAAAGGCGTGAAAGTCGCGGTCTTCGAAGGCCTGAACGCGGGTGACAAGGACTTCTCCTCGATCATCCAGAAACTCAAGCAAAACAACGTCGACTTCGTTTACTACGGCGGCTACCACCCTGAGCTGGGCCTGATCCTGCGCCAGTCCAAGGAAAAAGGCCTGAACGCCAAGTTCATGGGCCCTGAAGGTGTCGGCAACGACTCCATCTCGCAAATCGCCCAGGACGCTTCCGAAGGCCTGCTGGTGACCCTGCCGAAATCCTTCGACGCAGACCCTGCGAACAAAGCCATCGTTGACGCCCTCAAGGCCGACGGCAAAGACCCAAGCGGCCCATTCGTGTTCCCAGCCTACTCGGCCGTTGAAGTGATCGCCGGCGGTATCGCCGCTGCGAAAAGCGAAGACACCGCCAAAGTCGCGGCGGCCATCCACGCAGGCACCTTCAAGACCCCGACCGGCGACCTGAGCTTCGACGCCAAGGGCGACCTGAAGGACTTCAAGTTCGTGGTCTACGAATGGCACTTCGGTAAACCAAAAACCGAAGTCTCCCCTCAGTAAGCCAGGCGTTACTGGTCAACAAGCCCACTGTGCAAGCAGTGGGCTTTGTTTTACGAGGTTTATGGGCCTGTCACCCGCGATCCGGGCGCTGGCTCACCTGAAAATCTTAAAACCGTCACCAGCGGTTCGCTGGCAAACGCTTTGTGCAAATGTGCTCACAGAACACAGCGCAGGGCCGGAACATGACTCCACCAGTGAAATGCGTATCGGGTTTTTAGGAGCGCTGTAATGCCTGAGATCTATCATTTTTTCCAACAGCTGGTTAATGGCCTGACCATTGGCAGCACCTATGCCTTGATAGCCATTGGCTACACAATGGTTTACGGCATCATTGGAATGATCAACTTCGCCCATGGCGAGGT
>NZ_JBOICG010000180.1:0-10798 GCF_050739995.1 Pseudomonas sp.
GATCCGTCGATGCTGACACTGGTACAACTGGATCAAACCGCTATCGACCGGATCGTCGCCAGCGTCCCGGGCGGCGCGGCGAATGTGCAGGATATCTACCTGCTGGCGCCGTTGCAGGAAGGTATTCTCTATCATCACATCAGCGCCGAGGAGGGTGACCCGTACCTGCTGCAATCGCGCATGGCGTTCGACAGCCTTGAGCGCTTGCACGGCTTCATGGGCGCGCTGCAACAGGTGGTCGCGCGCCACGACATCCTGCGCACCGGCGTGGTCTGGGAAGGCCTGGACAGCCCGGTGCAAGTGGTGTGGCGCGACGCACAGCTGGTGGTACAGGAAGTCGCCCTGGACCCGGCCGACGGTAGCGTCATCGAGCAATTGCACGCCCGTTTCGATGCGCGTCACTACCGCCTGGACATCACCCAGGCACCGCTGTTGCGCATGGTTTACGCCCAGGACCCGGCGAATAATCGAGTCGCGGCCATCCTGCTGTTCCACCATTTGGCACTGGACCACACCGCCATGGAGGTGGTCGGCCAGGAGATGCGTGCGTTCCTGTTCAACCAGGCCGATGATTTGCCCGCCGCCGCACCGTTTCGCAACTACGTGGCCCAGGCCCGCCTGGGTGTGAGCGTGACGGAACATGAACAGTTCTTCCGCGAGATGCTCGCCGATGTCGATGAGCCGACCTTGCCGTTTGGTGTGCAGGACGTGCAGGGCGACGGCCGCGATATCGAAGAGGCCGAACAACCCTTGGATGCCACCCTGGCGCTGCGCGTGCGTGAACAAGCGCGGTTGCTCGGCGTCAGCGCGGCGAGCCTGATGCACTTGGCGTGGGCCCAGGTGCTGGGGCTGGTCTCCGGTCGCGACGATGTGGTGTTCGGCACCGTGTTGATGGGCCGTATGCAGGCCGGCGAAGGCGCCGACCGTGCGTTGGGGATGTTCATCAATACCTTGCCTCTGCGGGTGGATGTGGCCGTCGGTGCTGCCGATGCGGTCAAGGCCACCCATAAACGCTTGAGTGCCTTGCTCGGCCACGAACATGCCTCCTTGGCCCTGGCCCAGCGTTGCAGTGGGGTGGCGACGTCCATGCCGCTGTTCAGCGCACTGCTCAATTACCGCCACAGCACCCCCGGCGAAATGGCCCGTGACGGCCACGGTATCTGGGAAGGCGTGCAGCTGTTGGGCGGTGAAGAACGCAGCAACTATCCGCTGACCTTGAGCGTGGACGACCTGGGCGCAGGCTTTGGCCTGACCGTACTGGCGCTGCCACAGATCGGCGCCCAGCGGCTGTGCGGCTACATGCACAGCGCCGTGGAGCAGTTGGTGACGACCTTGGAAAGCAGCGCCACCGCAGCCCTGAGCCGCTTGCACATTATGCCGGCCGCGGAGCGCGACACCCTGCTGCGCGAGTTCAACACCACGGCGGCGGACTTCCCCACGGGGCACACCGTACACGGTGCCTTTGAAGCCCAGGTCGAGCGTCAACCCGACGCGATTGCCGTGCAGCAAGACGGCGAATCCCTGACCTATCAGCAACTCAACCAACGCGCCAATCAATTGGCTCATCACTTGTTGCAACGGGGCGTGCAGCCAGATGATCGCGTGGCAATCTGTTGCCGTCGCGGCCCACAGATGCTGGTCGGCCTGCTGGGCATTCTCAAGGCCGGCGCCGGGTATGTGCCCATCGACCCGGCTTACCCCGCTGAGCGTATTGCCTACCTGCTGCAGGACAGCGCCCCGGTGGCGGTGTTGGCCGAGGCCAGTACCCGTGGCCAGCTGGGGGCGGTGAGCACGGTGGACCTGCATGGCGACAGCTGGCAGCACCACGCCGTCAGCAACCCACAACCGCTGGCCCTGACCCCGGCGCACCTGGCTTATGTGATCTATACCTCCGGCTCCACCGGCCAGCCCAAGGGTGTGATGGTGGAACACCGTACCGTGGAAAACCTGGTGCACTGGCATGGCGAGGCCTTTGGCCTGGATGCGCGCAGCCACACCAGCAGCGTCGCCGGTTTTGGCTTTGACGCGATGGCCTGGGAAGTCTGGCCGGCCTTGTGTGCGGGGGCGACCCTGCACCTGCCGCCAGCCAACATCGGCAATGAAAACATTGATGAACTGCTGGCTTGGTGGCTGGCACAGCCGCTGGACGTGAGCTTCTTGCCGACGCCAGTGGCCGAATACGCGTTCAGCCAGAACCTGTTGCACCCGACCTTGCGCATCCTGCTGATCGGTGGCGACCGCCTGCGCCAGTTCACCCAGGAGCGGCGCTTTGCGGTGATCAACAATTACGGGCCCACCGAAGCCACGGTGGTTGCCACCTCCGGCCGCGTACGCGCCGGGCAGGTGTTGCACATCGGCAGGCCCATTGCCAATGCCCATACCTACTTGCTCGATGGGCAATTGCGCCCGGTGCCGGTGGGTGTGGCCGGTGAGTTGTATGTGGGCGGCAGCGGTGTGGCACGGGGTTACTTGAATCGCCCGGACCTGACCGCCGAGCGCTTCCTGCAAGACCCGTTCAATCCAGGGCGCATGTACCGCACCGGCGACCTGGCGCGCTGGTTGCCAGACGGCAATATCGAGTACCTGGGCCGTAACGACGACCAGGTGAAAGTGCGCGGGGTGCGGGTCGAATTGGGCGAAATCGAAAGCCGCCTGGCGGCCTTGGACGGTGTCGCCGAAGCGGTGGTACTGGTGCGTGACGGTCGCTTGGTGGCCTGGTTCACCGAGCACAACCCCCAGGCTATCGAGCGCCTGCGCGAGCAACTGCAAGCCCAACTGCCCGACGCCCTGGTGCCAGTGGCCTACGTCAAGCTCGACACGCTGCCCCTGACCGCCAATGGCAAGTTGGACCGCAAGGCCCTGCCGGAGCCGGATCAAGCCGCCTTGTTCAGCCGTGACTATGAAGCGCCCCAAGGCGAGGTTGAAACCACCTTGGCGCGGATCTGGGCCGAGGTGTTGCAGGTGGAGCAAGTCGGTCGTCATGACCACTTCTTTGAGCTGGGCGGGCATTCGTTGCTGGCGGTCAGCCTGATCGAACGCATGCGCCAGGTGGGCCTGAGCGCCGATGTGCGCGTATTGTTCGGCCAGCCGACCTTGGCCGCATTGGCTGCCGCCGTGGGCAGTGGCCGCGAAGTGCAGGTGCCGGCCAACCGCATTGCTGTTGATTGCGCGCGCATCACCCCGGATATGTTGTCTCTGGTGGACCTCGATCAATCGACTATCGACCACGTCGTCAGCCAAGTACCCGGCGGTGCTGCCAATGTGCAGGATATTTACCCGTTGGCGCCGCTGCAGGAAGGCATTCTGTACCACTACATCAGCGCCGAGCAGGGCGACCCGTACCTGCTGCAATCGCACCTGGCGTTTGACAGTGTCGAGCGCCTGAACGCTTTCGCCCAGGCGCTGCAACAGGTCATCGACCGCCATGACATCCTGCGCACCGGCGTAGTCTGGCAAGGCCTGGTACAACCGCTGCAAGTGGTGTGGCGCAAGGCTGAATTGCCGCTTGAAGAGCTGCAGTTGCAAGGCGATGTATTGGCCGGCCTGCATGCGCGTTTCGATGCGCGGCGCTATCGCCTGGATATCAGTCAGGCACCCTTGATCAACTTGAAGTACGCTCAGGACCCGGCCAATCAACGCGTGGTGGTGGTGCTGCTCTATCACCATATCGCCCTCGACCACACCGCATTCGACGTGGTGCTGCGTGAAATGCAGGGTTACTTGCTTGGTCTGGCCGCCCCGACTTCGGCGCCGATGCCGTACCGCAACTACGTGGCCCAGGCGCGCTTGGGCGTGAGCGAGCAGGAGCACGAAGCGTTCTTCCGCGAGATGCTCGGTGATGTCGATGAGCCGACGTTGCCCTTCGGCCTGCAGGATGTGCGTGGCGACGGCAATGCGATCGAAGAGCACTGCCTGCGCCTGGACAGCGACCTCAATCGCCGCCTGCGCGCCCAGGCGCGTTTGCTCGGCGTGAGCACGGCGAGCCTGTTCCACCTGGCCTGGGGCCAAGTGTTGGCGGCCACTTCGGGTCGCCACAGCGTAGTGTTCGGCACCGTGCTGGTGGGTCGAATGCAAGGTGGCGAGGGCGCCGACCGCGCACTGGGTGTGTTCATCAATACTTTGCCGCTGCGCCTTGACATCGACGAGCAAGGCGCACGCGCTGCCGTCCGTGCCACCCATGCGCGGCTTACCGCGTTGCTCGGGCATGAACATGCGTCCCTGGCCCTGGCCCAGCGTTGCAGCGGCGTGGCGGCGCCGGCACCGCTGTTCAGCTCGATGCTCAACTATCGCCATCGCGGCGTGGCAACGCGATCGGCCGAGGCGCAGCAGGCCTGGGAAGGCATGCAGACGCTACTCAACGACGGCCGCACGAACTACCCGTTGACCTTGAACGTGGATGATCTGGGCGATGGTTACGACGTCACCGCGCTGGCGCAATTCGATGCGCGGCGGGTGTGTGGTTACGTGCAGACTGCCTTGGCCGGGCTGGTTGAAGCGCTGGAGCAGGCGCCGCATCAGGCACTCAACCGTCTGCCGATCCTGGATACCGAGGAACGGCAAAAACTGTTGGTGGCGTTCAACTCGACCGAGGTGAACTACAACCTCGACCAAACCCTGCACGGCCTGTTCGAGGCCCAGGTCGAACGCACGCCGCAGGCCGTGGCGGTCAAGGCCGGTGACCAGTACCTGAGCTACAGCGAGCTGAACGAGCGCGCCAACCGCCTGGCCCACCACCTGCGTGAACTCGGCGTGCAGCCGGATTCGCGGGTGGGCATCTGCGTCGAGCGTGGCCTGGACATGGTCATTGGCCTGTTCGCGATCCTCAAGGCCGGCGGCGGTTATGTGCCGCTGGACCCAGCGTATCCACGTGAGCGTCTGGCCTACATGCTGCAAGACAGCGCGCCTGTGGTGGTGTTGGCGCAAGGCGCAACCCGTGCGTTGCTGGGCGATGTGCCGGTGATCGACCTCGACCACAGCACCTGGCAACAGCAGCCCGCGAGCAACCCACAGGTTGCGGGCCTTACGGCGCAGCATCAGGCCTACGTGATCTACACCTCCGGCTCCACCGGCCAGCCCAAAGGCGTGATCAATGAACATGCCGGGGTGGTCAACCGCCTGTTGTGGATGCAGGACGCCTACGGCCTCAAGGCCCATGACGCGGTGCTGCAGAAAACCCCGTTCAGTTTCGACGTGTCGGTGTGGGAGTTCTTCTGGCCGCTGTTCACCGGCGCACGCCTGGTCATGGCGCGCCCGGGTGGCCATAAAGAGCCTGAGTACCTGTGTGCAGTGATCGAGGCCGAACACATCACCACGCTGCACTTTGTGCCGTCGATGCTGGATGTCTTCCTGGCCCATGGCGATGTCAGTCAGGCGGCCGGGCTGGTACGCGTGATGTGCAGTGGCGAAGCCTTGCCGGGCAGTCTGGTACGGCGCTTCAAACAGCAATTGCCGGGGATCGGACTGTACAACCTGTATGGCCCGACCGAAGCGGCGGTGGACGTGACCGCCTGGAGCTGCATGCGCCCCGACGTGCCGGACAACACGCCGATCGGCAAGCCGATTGCCAACACGCGCATGTACTTGCTGGATGCGCAGTTGCAGCCAGTGCCGTTGGGCGTGGTCGGCGAGCTGTTTATCGGCGGCGTGCAAGTGGCGCGTGGCTACTTGAATCGTCCTGAGCTGACCGCCGAGCGCTTCCTCGACGACCCGTTCAACGACGGGCGCATGTACCGCACGGGTGACGTCGGCCGATACCTGCCCGATGGCAATATCGAGTACCTGGGCCGCAACGATGACCAGGTGAAAATCCGTGGCCTGCGCATTGAACTGGGCGAAATCCAGGCGCGGCTGCTGGAGCATTCGCAGGTCAACGAGGCCGCCGTGGTCGCCCGCGAAGACCGGCTGGTCGCTTACTACACGGGCGTACCCACCGATATCGAACACCTGCGCGCGCACCTGCTGCAGCATCTGCCGGACTTCATGGTGCCTGCGTTGTTCATGCACCTCGACGCGCTGCCGCTGAGCCCCAACGGCAAGCTCGACCGCAAGGCCTTGCCAGCGCCGGGTATGGACGCACTGATCGTGCGCGAGTACGCGGCGCCGGAAGGTGACACCGAAATCCTCCTGGCCAAGCTGTGGGCCGAGCTGCTCAACGTAGAGCGGGTCGGGCGCCATGACAACTTCTTTGAACTGGGCGGGCACTCGCTGCTGGCCGTGAGCTTGATCGGACGCCTGCGCCAGGAAGGCCTGGAAGCCGATGTGCGGGCGCTGTTCGAACAGCCGACCCTGGCCGGCTACGCCGCTATAACTGAACGAATGGAGATCGTCCTGTGAGCATTTCTGAGCTGTTGGCGACGCTGAAAACCAAGGACATCCAATTGGCGCTGAAAGGCGAGCAGTTGTCGGTGCAAGGCAACAAACAAGCGCTGGGCGACCCGGCGATCCTCACCGCATTGCGCGAGCACAAACCGGCGCTGATCGAGTTGATCAAGGCCGGCGAGTACGCGGCGACTAAGGCTGGCGAAGTGGAAGTCCCCGCCAATGGCATCCCGGCGGGCGCCGAGCGCATCACCCCGGTCATGCTCACCCTGTCGACACTGAGCCAGGACGAGATCGACCGCATCGTCGCCACGGTGGAGGGCGGCGTGGCGAATGTCCAGGATATCTACCCGCTGGCGCCATTGCAGGAAGGCATTCTGTTCCACCACGTCAGCGCCGAACAGGGCGATCCGTATGTGATGCAATCGCAGTTTGCATTCGACAGCCTGGCGCGTTTCGACGCATTCGCCCAAGCCCTGCAAAGCGTGATGGACCGCCATGACATCCTGCGTACCGGCGTGGTCTGGGACGGTTTGCAGGAACCGTCGCAAGTGGTCTGGCGTCAGGCGCGGCTGCCGGTACAGGCGTTGGAGTTGGACCCGGCTGACGGTGATATCGCCGCGCAGCTGCACGCGTTGCTCGATGCGCGCCACTATCGCCTCGACGTGACCCAGGCGCCTCTGTTGCGTCTGGTGCGTGCCGAAGATCCGGCCAATCAGCGCATCGTCGCCACCTTGCTGTTCCACCACATGGCCCTCGATCACAGCGCCCTGGAAGTGGTGTGCCATGAACTGCAGGCGTGCCTGCTGGGGCAGGGCGCAGCATTAGGTCAGGCGGTGCCATTTCGCAACTACGTGGCCCAGGCGCGCCTGGGGATCAGCGAGCAGGAGCACGAGGGCTTCTTCCGCCAGATGCTCGGCGACATCAGTGAGCCGACCTTGCCGTTTGGCCTGCAGGATGTGCAGGGCGATGCCCGTGGGATTGCCGAAGTCAGCCTGCCGCTGGCGCCGGCGCTGGGGCAGCGTTTGCGTGCGCAAGCTCGGCAACTGGGGGTGAGCGCCGCCAGCCTGTTCCACATGGGCTGGGCGCAAGTGCTGGGTGTGCTGGCCGGTAAACAGCAGGTGGTATTCGGCACGGTATTGATGGGCCGTATGCAAGGCAGCCATGACACCGATCGGGCGCTGGGGATCTTCATCAACACCTTGCCGTTTCGCGTCGACGTGGGCGTCGAAGACGTGCGCGCCGGGGTCAAGGCCACCCACGCGCGGCTGACCACGCTGTTGCGCCACGAACACGCCGCATTGGCCCTGGCCCAGCGTTGCAGCGGCGTGGTGGCGCCGACGCCGCTGTTCAGTGCGTTACTCAACTATCGCCACAGTGCCCCGACCGCCAGTGCCGCCGCCGTGTCAGCCTGGCAAGGCATCGTGGCGCTCAGTGCCGAAGAACGCACCAACTACCCGCTGACCTTGAGCGTGGATGACCTGGGCGATGGCTTTGGCTTGAGCTTGCTTGCCAGCACCTTGGTGGACCCGCAGCGCGTCTGCGCTTACCTGCAAACCGCCCTGGAAAACCTCGTGACCGCGCTGGAACAGGCGCCACACACACCACTCAATCAGGTTTCGGTCGTGCCCGCCGCCGAGCAACAACAGCTGCTGCAACAGTTCAACGCGACCCAGGCTGACTTCCCCCAAGGCACCACCTTGCACGCTCGCATCGAAGCCCAAGCCGCGCTCACGCCCGAGGCTATCGCCGCCGTGCACCAAGGCCGGCAGTTGACCTATGCCGAGCTGAACCAGCAAGCCAACCTGCTGGCCCACCACTTGCTCGCCCTGGGCGTGAGGCCCGACGACCGCGTGACCATCGTCGCCCGCCGAGGCCTGGACACCTTGGCCGGGTTGCTGGCGATCCTCAAGGCCGGTGCCTGCTATGTGCCGGTGGACCCGTCCCACCCGGCCGAGCGCCTGAACTACCTGCTGACCGACAGCGCCCCGGTAGCGGTGCTGGCCCAGCACGCCTTGCTTGAGCGCCTGCCGGTGCTGGATGTGCCGGTGATCAACCTGGATCGCTACACCTGGCAGCACCATTCGGCGAGCAACCCTACGGTCGCGGTCACACCGTCGAACCTGGCGTATGTGATCTACACCTCCGGCTCCACCGGCCTGCCCAAGGGCGTGATGGTGGAGCATCACACCGTGGCCAATCTGGTGGACTGGCATTGCCGCGCCTTCGACCTGTGTGCCGGGCGCCACACCGCCAGCGTGGCGGGGTTCGGTTTTGACGCGATGGCCTGGGAAGTGTGGCCGGCGCTGTGTGTGGGCGCGACCCTGCACCTGCCGCCCGCGAATGACGGCGCCGAGGACATCGACGCGCTGCTGGCGTGGTGGTGTGCGCAACCGTTGGACGTGTGCTTCCTACCGACGCCGGTTGCCGAATATGCCTTCAGTCAGCAGATCGAACATCCCACGTTGCGCACCTTGCTGATCGGTGGCGATCGCCTGCGCCAGTTTGCCCGAGCCCAGCGCTTTGAATTGATCAACAACTACGGCCCCACCGAAGCCACGGTGGTCGCCACCTCCGGCAAGGTCGAGGCGGGGCAGCCGCTGCATATCGGCAAACCCGTGGCCAACGCCACGGTGTATGTGCTGGACGAACAGCAACGCCCGGTGCCGTTGGGTGTGGCGGGCGAACTGTACGTGGGCGGCAAGGGCGTGGCGCGGGGTTACTTGAACCGCCCGGAGCTGACCGCCGAACGCTTCCTGCAAGACCCGTTCAACGGCGGGCGCATGTACCGTACCGGCGATCTGGTGCGCTGGCTGGCGGACGGCAATATCGAGTACCTGGGCCGTAACGATGACCAGGTAAAAATCCGCGGTGTGCGCATCGAGTTGGGCGAGATCGAAACCCAGCTCAACCAGTTGCCCGGCATCCTCGAAGCCGTGGTGCTGGTGCGTGACGAGCGGCTGGTGGCGTACTTCACCGAAAACCCACAGCTGGACCCGCTGACCGTAGGCGACATCCGCGCCCATCTGGTGGCGCACCTGCCGGATTACATGGTGCCGGTCGCCTTCATGAAACTGCAGGCGCTGCCGCTGACCGCCAACGGCAAGCTCGACCGCAAGGCCTTGCCGGCACCGGACATGGCCGCCGTGTTTACCCGTGAGTACGAGGCACCCCACGGTGAAATCGAAAGCGTGCTGGCGCAGATCTGGGCCGATGTATTGCAGGTTGAGCGGGTAGGGCGCCGCGATCATTTCTTCGAACTGGGCGGGCATTCGTTGCTGGCGATGCGCATGGTGTCGCAGATCCGCCAGCGCCTGGGCGTCGAATTGCTGCTCGGTGATCTATTTGCCAACGCCGAACTGGCCGCGGTTGCCGACGTGCTGGCCCGCGCCGGACGCAGCACCTTGCCGGATATCCTCCCGGCCAATCGCGATGAAGACATTCCGCTGTCCTTCGCCCAGCAGCGCCTATGGTTCCTGGCGTTGATGGAAGGCGCCAACACCGCCTACAACATCCCCATCGGCCTGCGCCTGCGTGGACAGTTGCATGTGGAGGCATTGCAACGGGCGCTGGCGCGGATCGTCGCACGGCATGACACCCTGCGCAGCCGTTTTGCCCAGCACGGCGACGAGGCCCATGTGCTGATCGTTCCGGCCGAGGACATGTTGCCCTTGCAAGTGCAGGACCTGCGCCGCCACCCACAACCGCAACAGGCGCTGGACGCCTTGATCCACGGTGAAGCGTCGGCGCCGTTCGACCTGGAGCGCGGCCCATTGCTGCGTGGGCGCCTGGTGGTGATGGCCGACGATCACCATGTGCTGTTACTGACCTTGCACCATATCGTTTCCGATGGCTGGTCCATGGGCGTGCTGACCCGTGAGTTGATGGCGCTGTACCGTGCGTTCAGCCATGGCCAGCCCGACCCGCTGCCACCGCTGCCGATCCAGTACAGCGACTTTGCCGTGTGGCAACGTCTGTGGTTGAGCGGCGAAGTGCTGCATCGCCAAAGCACCTATTGGCAGCAGGCGCTGGATGGCGCACCGGCGTTGCTCACACTGCCCACCGACCGTCCACGGCCTGTGCAGCAGGACTACGCTGGCAGCAGCGTCGCCGTGCGTCTGGATGAACGCCTCACCGCCGGGCTCAAGGCGTTGAGCCAACGCCATGGCACCACGCTGTACATGACCTTGATGACGGCCTGGGCGTCGTTGCTGGCGCGGCTGTCTGGGCAACAGGACCTGGTGATCGGCACGCCAGTGGCCAACCGCACGCGCAGTGAGGTGGAAGGGCTGATCGGGTTGTTCGTCAACACCTTGGCCGTGCGTATCGACACCTCGGGCGAGCTGAGCACCGAGGCGCTGCTGGCGCGGGTCAAGGGCCTGACGCTGGCGGCCCAGGCCCATCAGGACTTGCCGTTCGAACAGGTGGTGGAAATCATCCGTCCGGTGCGCAGCCTGGCTCATAGTCCGGTGTTCCAGAC
>NZ_JBOICG010000181.1:0-9394 GCF_050739995.1 Pseudomonas sp.
GACCATCGCCGAGCAGAATCGCCTGCCGTGCATCTATCTGGTGGACTCCGGTGGCGCCAACCTGCCACGCCAGGATGAAGTGTTTCCCGACCGCGAGCACTTTGGGCGGATCTTCTTCAACCAGGCGAATATGAGCGCCCAGGGCATCCCGCAGATCGCCGTGGTCATGGGCTCGTGCACGGCCGGTGGTGCCTATGTTCCAGCCATGGCCGACGAAGCGATCATGGTGCGCCAACAGGCCACCATTTTTCTCGCTGGCCCGCCGCTGGTGAAAGCTGCGACCGGTGAAGTGGTGAGCGCCGAGGACCTGGGTGGCGCCGATGTGCACTGCAAGATCTCCGGCGTAGCCGACCACTACGCCGACAGCGATGAACACGCCCTGGCCCTGGCCCGTCGCAGTGTGGCCAACCTCAACTGGCGCAAGCTGGGCGAGCTGCGGCAGCGTCCATCCATGGCACCGTTGTACAGCGGCGAAGAACTCTACGGTGTGATCCCGGCCGATGCCAAGCAGCCGTTCGATGTGCGTGAAGTGATTGCGCGGCTGGTGGACGGTTCGGTGTTCGATGAGTTCAAGGCGCTGTTCGGCACTACGCTGGTGTGCGGTTTTGCGCACCTGCACGGCTACCCGATTGCGATCCTGGCCAATAACGGCATCTTGTTCGCCGAAGCCGCGCAAAAAGGCGCGCACTTTATCGAACTGGCCTGCCAGCGCGGCATTCCACTGGTGTTTTTGCAGAACATCACCGGGTTCATGGTCGGCCAGAAGTACGAAGCCGGTGGTATCGCCAAGCACGGTGCCAAGCTGGTCACGGCGGTGGCCTGCGCCAAGGTGCCGAAGTTCACGGTCATCATCGGCGGCAGTTTTGGCGCGGGTAACTACGGCATGTGTGGCCGCGCCTACGACCCGCGTTTTTTATGGATGTGGCCGAACGCGCGCATCGGTGTGATGGGGGCCGAACAGGCGGCCGGAGTGCTGGTGCAGGTCAAGCGCGAACAGGCCGAGCGCGCGGGCAGCGTATTCAGCGCCGAGGAAGAAGCCGCGATCAAGCAGCCTATCCTCGACCAGTACGAAACCCAGGGCCACCCCTACTACTCCAGCGCGCGCCTGTGGGATGACGGTGTGATCGACCCGTTGCAAACCCGCGACGTGCTGGCCCTGGCCTTGTCCGCCGCGCTGAACGCCCCCATCGAGCCGAGCCGCTTCGGCGTGTTCCGCATGTAAATGGAGCTGTATCCCATGAGCGATTTCAACACCCTCGAACTGGTCAACGACACCCGTGGCTTTGCCACACTGTGGCTCAGTCGTGAAACCAAGAACAACGCGTTCAACGCCGAGATGATCCGCGAACTGATCATCGCCCTCGACCTGGTACAGGCCGACCCAACCCTGCGCTTTCTGGTGCTGCGCGGGCGCGGCAAGCATTTCAGTGCAGGGGCCGACCTGGCCTGGATGCAGCAATCGGCCGAGCTGGATTACCACACCAACCTGGACGACGCCCGCGAACTGGCCGAGTTGATGTACAACCTGGCCAAGCTGAAGATCCCAACCCTGGCCGTGGTACAAGGCGCAGCCTATGGCGGTGCGCTGGGCCTGATCAGTTGCTGCGACATGGCAATTGGCGCCGATGATGCGCAGTTCTGCCTGTCCGAAGTGCGCATTGGCCTGGCCCCGGCGGTGATCAGCCCGTTCGTGGTACAGGCCATTGGCGAACGCGCGGCGCGGCGCTATGCCCTCACCGCCGAACGCTTTGGCGGCCAGCGTGCACGGGAGATAGGTTTATTGGCGGAAAGCTACCCGATCGCCGAGCTGGATCAGCAAGTAGAACAATGGATCGCCAACCTGCTGCTGAACAGCCCTGCGGCGATGCGTGCCAGCAAAGATTTGTTGCGCGAGGTGGGCAACGGCGCCCTCACCACCGCCCTGCGCCGTTATTGTGAAAATGCCATCGCCCGCATTCGTGTCAGCGCCGAGGGCCAGGAAGGCTTGCGCTCTTTCCTGCAAAAACGCCCGCCCAGCTGGCAAGCGCAGGAGCCACGTTCATGAGCAACCTGACCACCGTACTGGTGGCCAATCGCGGCGAGATTGCCTGTCGCGTGATGCGCACCGCCAAGACCATGGGCCTGACCACCGTAGCCGTGCACAGTGCCACTGACCGCGATGCACGCCATAGTCGCGAGGCCGACATTCGCGTTGACTTAGGCGGCAGTAAAGCGACCGACAGCTACCTGCAAATCGACAAACTGATCGCCGCCGCCCAGGCCAGCGGCGCCCAGGCGATTCATCCGGGCTACGGCTTTCTCTCGGAAAACGCCAGCTTTGCCCGTGCGATAGAAGCAGCCGGCTTGATCTTCCTTGGCCCACCCGCCTCCGCCATCGATGCCATGGGCAGCAAATCGGCGGCCAAGGCACTGATGGAAACGGCTGGCGTACCGCTGGTTCCGGGTTATCACGGCGAGGCCCAAGACCTGGAAACCTTCCGTGATGCCTGCGAACGCATCGGCTATCCGGTGCTGCTCAAGGCCACGGCCGGTGGCGGCGGCAAGGGCATGAAGGTGGTCGAGGACGTCAGCCAGTTGGCCGAGGCCTTGGCGTCGGCCCAGCGCGAGGCGCTGTCGTCTTTCGGTAATGGGCAGATGTTGGTGGAGAAATACCTGCTCAAGCCGCGCCACGTAGAAATCCAGGTGTTTGCCGATCAACACGGTCACTGCCTGTACCTCAATGAGCGTGATTGCTCGATCCAACGGCGCCACCAAAAAGTCGTGGAAGAAGCACCGGCACCGGGCTTGAGTGTTGAGCAACGCAAAGCCATGGGCGAGGCCGCCGTGCGTGCCGCCCAAGCCATCGGTTATGTAGGCGCCGGCACCGTGGAGTTCTTGCTGGACGCACGCGGCGAGTTTTTCTTCATGGAGATGAACACTCGATTGCAGGTAGAGCATCCAGTAACGGAGGCGATTACCGGGCTTGATCTGGTGGCCTGGCAGATCCGCGTCGCCCAAGGCGAACCGTTGCCAATCACCCAAGAGCAGGTACCGCTGATTGGGCATGCGATTGAAGTGCGGTTATATGCCGAAGACCCGGCGAATGATTTCCTGCCGGCCACCGGGCATCTGGCGCTGTACCGCGAATCTGCGCCCGGCCCTGGCCGCCGTGTGGACAGCGGCGTCGCCCAAGGGGACAGTGTCTCGCCCTTCTACGACCCGATGCTGGGCAAGCTGATTGCCTGGGGTGAAGACCGCGAGCAGGCGCGGCTACGATTGCTGAGCATGCTCGATGAGTTTGCGGTCGGCGGGCTCAAGACCAACCTGGGTTTTCTGCGGCGGATCATCGGGCATCCGGCGTTTGCGGTGGCGGAGTTGGATACCGGCTTTATTCCGCGCTATCAGGATGAGCTGTTGCCGGTACCGGGTGAATTGAGCGATGAATTCTGGCGGGTGGCCGGCGCGGCCTTCATGCAGAGCTTGCCGACAGACGATGGCCCTTGGGCGGATAAGCGCGGATTTCGCGCCGGGCTGCCTGCCGAGGTATCACTGCATTTGAGCAGTGGCGGGCAGGACCGGCTGGTGACACTGGCAGATGGGACGTCGCAATTATGCGGTGAGCAGTTGCTGGTCGAGTATCAGGGCGTACGCTCCTCCCATCTGGCAGTGCGCAACGGGGCGGTACTGTACCTGCGCTGGGGCGGCGAAATGCACGCGGTCAGCCTGTTTGACCCGATTGCGGCCGTCGAGGCCAACCAATCCCATCAAGGCGGCCTCACGGCACCGATGAACGGCAGTATCGTACGGGTACTGGTGGAGGTAGGCCAAACCGTGGAAGCCGGTGCTCAGTTGGTGGTGCTGGAAGCGATGAAAATGGAACACAGCATCCGCGCACCCCAGGCCGGGGTGGTCAAGGCGCTGTTTTGCCAGGAAGGTGAAATGGTTGCCGAAGGCAGTGCCTTGGTGGAGCTTGAAACAGTGGGCTAAAACTTCGCCACGGCTTGCACCACTACGCCGAGGATTCGGCAGTCGCTGGTGAACAACAGTTTGGGATAAGTGGGATTGAGCGGTACCAGGTAAAGCTGGCCGCTCTCTTCCTGCAATTGGCGAAAGGTTGCCCGGGGGTTGTCGGCCCGTCGGGCGACCACCAACTTGCCAGGAATGGCATCAATGGCCGGGTCCACCAGGATCATCATGCCAGCGCCGATGCTCAAGCCGTTGGGAGCGGTCATGGCGTCACCCATCACGGGGAGCCAGAACGCCTCGCCCTGGGCGTGGTAATCGGTCAGTTCGAAGCGTACGGCAGTGTAAGAGCCGCGTTCTTCGCGAGCTTCACACAAGCCTGTCCAGTCACTGACCGGGTAGCGGAAATACGGGTTGTAGTGTTTCTCCTGGTTCACCTGCGGCGCATCGAATCTCTCGCGAATCTCCAGGGCAACTTCCAGATACCCCAGACCGAGCTCCTCCAGCACCCGATTCATATCTGCCAGGCTGGGCACGCGGCGTTTGTTCAGCCAATGGCCAACGCCCCCCTGGGACATGCCCAGGCGCTCCGCCAATTGATCCTGCGTGACCTTGCGGTCTTTCATGTTGGCTCTGACCAACGCTATCCAATTATCCATGGCGCCTGACAATACGTTGCGTATTCTCCGGGGCAATAAACAGTTTGTAGTAATCCATAAAACGACATAAATACGATACGTACTATCATCGAACATAAGGTTTTCGACACCCACCCAGAGTACCGACCCTTATGATGACGAGCCCGGATTTACTACCTGAAACACTTGAACACGATGAATTACACGGCATGCGCAATAGCGACGCTGCCCAACGCGCATTGGACTACTACTTGAAAGAAGATATGTCGGTATCGATCCCGGATGGAACCTTGTTCACCCTCAAGCCGGGCATCAGCCAGGAGGAAGCCCTGGTCCATGCCTCGGACCTGTTGCGCAGCGCCGCGGCCACGGCCTACGAATCGGCGAGCAGTCATCAAGGCAACCAGCGGGACCTGGCGTTTTCAGTGGTGTATTTGTTTGATATGGCGAAAGCGATGGTGGAGCGATCGTTACAGGCGTCGGTACCTCAGTCACGAGCATGACAGGCACGAAGGAAAAATATTTCTATCACACGGATAAAAACATTTGACTTGCAAATGATAATGATTATTATTGGACCCAGCTGATCGCGAGATCAGTCGATAGACCAAGGGACCTTAGGTCGGACTCTTGGAATATCTCCTCATCAGGCTAATCACGGTTTTTGACCCGGCTCTTTGGCCGGGTCTTTTTTTTGCCAGTTTCCCTGGCGTGGCTTCAGGCTAATGAAGACTGTGTACTGCTTGATGGCGCGCATGGTAGCAAAAGAGCATCGTCAAAAGAAAGCCGAACGAGCGCTCTAGCCCGGTTCTTTGAGAAATAGCGCTTGAGAATCAATCTCATAGATTCTAAGCTGCCCAAGCGTCAAGGATGACGCCCCCTCCCCTGCAACAATTTTGCATCCAGATTTTTCCCCACGCCTGTGTAAGATATCCGCCACAACACTCATAATCAGGCACCCAGACTATGACCGTGGCCTTGACCTCCATCAAGATCAGCACCGACTTCGACAGCGGCAACATCCAGGTCCTGGATGCCAGCGACGCTTATCAGTTACTGCTCGCGATCAAACCCGACACCCGCAGCCCACATTTCCAGTGGTTCCACTTCAAGGCCGAAGGCATGCACGTGGGCCACACCCACACCTTTCGCCTGAGCAACGCGGGCCGGTCTTCTTATAAACACGCCTGGAGCGGCTATAACGCCGTGGCCTCGTACGACCATATCAACTGGTTCCGCGTACCCACACGCTTTGATGGCGAAACCCTGCACATCAGCCTCCAAACCCAGGAAAAGCATGTGTGGCTCGCCTACTTCGAACCCTACAGCCGTGAACGCCATGACTGGCTGATCGATCAAGCCCTGAATCGCGCCGGTACCGAATTGCTCGCCACCGGCAAAAGTGCCGAGGGCCGCGATATCCAACTGCTGCGTCGCGGCAAAGGCGGCGAAGGCCGACGCAAGGTCTGGATCATCGCCCAGCAACACCCCGGCGAGCACATGGCCGAATGGTTTATGGAGGGCATCATCGAGCGCCTGCAACAGGACGGTGATGCCGAGTTGAAAAAACTCCTGTCTGTCGCCGATTTGTACCTGATCCCGAACATGAACCCCGACGGCGCCTTCCATGGCCACTTGCGCACCAATGCCATGGGCCAGGATCTCAACCGTGCCTGGCAAAGCGCCAACCAGGAAACCAGCCCGGAAGTGCTGTTCGTCCAGCAACAGATGGAGACGTATGGCGTCGACCTTTTCCTCGATATCCACGGCGACGAAGAAATTCCCTACGTCTTCACCGCCGGCTGCGAGGGCAACCCAGGTTACACCCCGCGTATCGAGGAACTGGAAAAACACTTCCGCCGCCATTTGAGCGGTTTGACCCGCGATTTCCAGACCACCCACGGCTACACCCGCGACCTGCCGGGCGAAGCCAACATGACCCTGGCCTGCAACGCCGTCGGAGAAAAGTTCGACTGCCTTTCCCTGACCCTGGAAATGCCGTTCAAGGACAACAACGATGCGCCCAACCCGAAAACCGGTTGGTCAGGTGAACGCTCGAAGCAACTGGGCAAGGATGTCTTGAGCACCGTCGCCGATATCGTCACGACGCTGCGCTGACCCCCTGCCCCTCCGGCATCAGTCCTCGGTGCCGGTCATACTTTGCAGTACGCCATCGCGCCGGATCAGCCCGTGGAACAATGCCGCCGCCAGGTGCAACAGCACCGTCAGGAACAACAGGTAGGCGAGATAACCATGGGCCTTGCGCAACAGTGCAAACAACGGCGCATTGGCTCCCACCAGTGCCGGCAATTGCACCGAACTGCTGAGCATCACTGGGTCACCGGCCGCAGAGATCATCGCCCAGCCCAGCAGCGGCAACACCAGCATCAACGCGTACAGCACCAGATGAGAAGCCTTGGCCGCCAATACTTGCCACAGAGGTAAATCGGCGGGTAACGGCGGTTGCCGGGTGGAAAAGCGCACCATCAACCGCACGATCACCAACGCCAGAATCGCGATCCCCAGGGGTTTGTGCAGATGAATCAGCCACTCATGTCGCTCCGACACCGACGCCACCATGCCCGCGCCGATAAACAACATGGCGATGATCATCAGCGCCATCAACCAATGCAGCAGGCGAGCCAGCGGCGCGAAAAACCGAGGTTGAGCATTCATGGCTTCGACTCCTGTGGGGCGCTGTGCAGGGGGCTGACTTCACCCGCGCGGCGCAGGTACGAACTGGCATACGCGGCCGAACGCGCGGCCAGCAACGGGTCGTTGGAGGCTTCGATGCCACTGGGCAGAATCAGTGGATCGAAGTTGATATCACGACAATCACCGTCCGCCTGCGGTTGGCTGCTTTGCAGCACCAGGGTGCCGGCGTTGATCACTTTGTGTTCACCGGTCCAGGCCTTGCTTGCGTCATCCACCGGGTCGCCGGGGTTGGCCAGGGTGATGTTCAGTTGCCAACGCAGCGGGCCCGAGGCCAAGCGCTGCACCAGGTCTTTCTCCAGGAAGTCGCTGCCCGACGGCGCGCTGTCAGTGGCTGCGTCCTGGCTTTGCGGCACCACGCCCCAGCGTACAGCCAGGCGCTTGCCATCAGCGGCCACCAAGTAAAACGCATTGATGCCGTTATAGGTTTCAGTGGCATAGCTGGCCGACGGTTTGGCGGCCTTGACCCACGCCAGGAACGACGCCGTCTCCGGGTGTGCGGCAAAAAACGCCGGCATGTTCGCCGGGTTCGGCTTACCGGTGGTGGGGTCCGGTGCGCTGGCCTTGAGCATCTGGTAGAACGCCTCGGGCGTGCCCACCGGAAACACCGGCATGCTGTTCATCCCCGTGCGCCATTGCTGGCCGTTGGCCTGACTGAACTGCAGGGCAAAGCTGCGGATTGGCACGCTGCTGTCCGGCGCATATGGGTTGCCACTGGGCAGGGCAAATCGGCCGATCACCGGGGTTTTCGCCTCGTTGAACACCTGGGCGCTGGAATACGCACGCGCCTCAGGGCTGCTCTCGAAGTAACCGGCTACACACACGCCCTTTGCATGATTGCGCCGGTAGCCTGGGTGCAGACCGTTGTTGGTTTCCAGAGCATTGACCAAGGTTTTGGGGCGCAGGCGCTGCGGATCAAGAGTGCCATTGACGTAGGCAAAAGCCCCGGCAACAACAGCTACCACGACGCCGATCCCGGCGAACCGTGCGATCAGGCTCGCCGTACTCAACGGAGGACGGGGCGGTGATGAGTGATCTACCATGAAGTGACTCCAGGGCCAGAGGCCTAAGGGTGAAACATAAGGTCGGAGCATTAAGACGAACGCCGATACACTCTATTCCTCCGCCTTGAATTTCTTTCTCAGGACAGGGAATAACCTTCAACGCCGGACGTCTCTCTAGTCCCAGCGTAGTGACCAGCCAGATACCCATGCATGAACTCGACGAACCGTTACGTGAACTCATCCCCAGGTTGCGGCGTTTTGCCGTGTCCTTGACGCGTAACATCAGCAGCGCCGACGACTTGGTGCAGTCGACCCTGGAACGGGCAATCACCCGATGGGCCGACAAACGCATCGAGGGTGACTTGCGTGCGTGGCTGTTCTCGATCCTCTACCGGCAGTTCCTCGATGCCCATCGTCGCAACCGACGTTACGCACGCATGCTGGAGTTCTTCACCGGCCGTGAAGATGCACAGCCTTCGGTAGAGCGCACGGTAATGGCCCAGTCGGCGTTGCAAGCGTTCGACCAACTCAATACCGAACAACGTGCCCTGCTGCTCTGGGTGTCGGTCGAAGGTTTGAGTTACAAAGAAGTTGCCGAGATTCTGGATGTGCCTATTGGCACGGTGATGTCGCGCCTGTCCCGGGCGCGCCAAGCCTTGCGTCAACTCAGTGATGGCGACATTGCCAGCCCTTCCCTGCGGATATTCAAATGATCAGCCTGCCCCCCAGCGAACGCGATTTGCATGCCTACGTTGACCACCAGTTGCTGGAGAGCGACCGTCGCGTACTCGAAACCTGGCTGGCCGCCCACCCCGATGTCGCCGCTCAAGTGGTGGGATGGCAGCAGGATGCGCAGTTGCTGCGCGCGTCCTTGAGCGGTGCCTTGCAACAACCCGCCAACCCCGAGTTGGACCCGGCACTGATTCGCCAACGCATTAAACAGCAAACCCGCCGCCATTTCGCCAGCGCCGCAGTGCTATTGATCGCCGTCAGCCTCGGCGGCCTTGGCGGCTGGCAGGCTCGCGAAGCCACTCAACCGCCGATACTGCCGATGGCCGATGCGATGCAGGCATTCCGCATGTTCGCCCAGGACGGCAT
>NZ_JBOICG010000182.1:0-6580 GCF_050739995.1 Pseudomonas sp.
TCGCCGCCACGGCCTTGCTGGATGACTTGCGCAGCAAGCCTCTGCCTGACCGGGATGCAACCTGGGGCGCGCAACGGGTCGCCCGTCTGTGGGCCGAACTGACACCCGCGTGGGATGCAGCCACCCGTGCGCAAACCCTGCTACTCAACACCCTCCTGGATGAATTGCCTGGCGCCGTGTTGGTGGGCGACTCCACCCAACCGGTGTACAGCGGCAACCTGACCCTCAACCTCGACCACCCGCGTCGCTGGTTCAATTCCTCCACCGGCTACGGCACCTTGGGCTATGCGTTGCCGGCGGCGATCGGCGCATGGCTGGGGCGTGGCGATGGGCAACCGGTGGTGTGCCTGATCGGCGACGGTGGGTTGCAATTCAGCCTGCCGGAACTGGCCAGTGCGGTGGAAGCGCGCACGCCGGTCATCGTGCTGCTGTGGAATAACCAGGGCTATGAAGAGATCAAGAAATACATGGTCAACCGCGCCATCGAGCCGGTGGGCGTAGACATCTACACGCCGGACTTTATCGGCGTGGCCAAAGCCTTGGGCTGCGCGGCCAAAAGCGTCCACGGCATCGAACCGTTGCGGGCGGCGTTGCGGGCGGCAACGGATCGCCAGGGGCCGACATTGATTGAAATCGACCAGGCATTGTGGATGCAGGCGGTGGCGGTATGAGCACGGTATTGAACGGTGTCTACATCAATGGCACTTGGCGCGCCGGCCATGAAGTCTTGGAGGTGATCAACCCGGCCACGGAAGCGCCCCTGGCCCAGGTCAGTGTCGGTGATGCCGTGGCGGTGAAGCTGGCGTTGGATGCCGCCAGCGCGGCCTTTGCCGACTGGTCGAAAAGCACGGGGGGTGATCGCGCTGCCTTGTTACGCAAAGTCGCCCAAGGCGTGCGCGAACAGCGTGAACAATTGATGCACATACAGGCAAGCAACAATGGCAAGCCGCTGTTTGAAGCGGGCATCGATGTGGACGACGTGGTAGCCACCTTCGAGTACTACGCCGGCGTCTGCGACGCGATGGACGCGGGGCAAGACGCCCCGGTGGCACTGCCCATCGACGAGTTCAGCGCACGTCTGCGCCGGGAACCGTGTGGCGTGGTGGGGCTGATCGTGCCGTGGAATTTCCCGATGGTGACCACCGCCTGGAAACTCGCCCCGGCCCTTGCCGCTGGCTGCTGCGCAGTGCTCAAGCCATCGGAAGTCACGCCGTTGGCCGAGCTGCAACTGGCGCGGATCATCGCCGAGGCCGGGTTTCCGGCGGGGGTGTTCAACCTGGTATGCGGCACCGGCTTGGCCGTGGGTGCGCCGCTGGCGGCAGACCGTCGAGTGGCGAAGATTTCCTTCACCGGCAGCAATGCGGTGGGCGTCCAGGTAATGCAACGTGCCGCCGAAACCGTCAAGGGCGTGAGCCTGGAGTTGGGCGGTAAATCATCGCTACTGGTGCTCGCGGATGCCGACCTCGACCTGGCGGTTGAACTGGCCTGCGGTGGTGGTTTTTTCAATGCCGGGCAAATGTGCTCAGCCACTAGCCGAGTGCTGGTGGCTGACAGTTTGGCGGATGAGTTCCTGCAGCGTTTGCAGGCACGGGCTGAAAGTATTCGTGTCGCGGCCCCGTTTACCGACGATGTGGAAATGGGCGCACTGATCAACCGTGCGCAGTACCAGCGGGTGCTGGAGCATATCCAGCGCGGCGTGCAGGACGGCGCCCGACTGCTGTGCGGCGGAGCACGCCCGACGGACCTGGAAAAAGGTTACTTCATCCGCCCGACCGTGTTTACCGACGTGCCGCTGGACAGTGCGTTGTGGAACGAAGAGATCTTCGGCCCGGTGCTGTGTGTCCGTCGTTTCGCCGATGAAACCGAGGCCATCGCCCTGGCCAACGACAGCGACTTCGGCCTGGTCGCCAGCGTGGTCAGCCGCAACGTCGAAACCGCCGAGCGCGTGGCCAATGCCTTGCAGGCCGGAATGGTGTGGATCAACGCCCCGCAAGTGATCTTCCCGCAAACAGCGTGGGGCGGTTACAAGCAGAGCAGCATCGGCCGTGAGTTGGGTCCGTGGGGGTTGGCGGCGTTTCAGGAGATCAAGCATGTGATCCGCGCTATCTAATGTGAGAGGGGGCTTGCCCTAATGCCAGTCAGTTAAGAAAATCTGCCGCGACCAAACTCTTGTAGTGAGCGGGCTTGCCCCGCGCTGGGCGGCGAAGCCGCCCTAACAAGGACGCCGCGGTGTTTCAGAAAGACCAAGGTGCCTGGGGTTGGGGCGGCTTCGCTCCCCAGCGCGGGGCAAGCCCGCTCACTACAGATGCTGCGCTCGTCACCCCACCGCTTAACTGACTGGCATTAGGGCTTGCCCCCTCCCACATTTTGCTCAGTGGTGTGTCAGCTCACTGCATTTTTTCAATAGCCCTTGCGACTTTCTCGTTTGCTCCCCTCCCCCACGCGTGGCCTGATTCACCCTTGTTCACTCAAGGCCCGCCCATGGAAAACGTTCACGCAAAACCCACCACCGCCATTTGGCTGATGATCAGCGTTGTACTGGTCGCCCTTAACCTGCGCCCGTCGATGGCGGCCGTGGGGCCATTGCTGTCTTCGATTCGCGGTGATGTGCCGTTGAGTTTCAGCAGTGCCGCCTTGTTGACCATGCTGCCGGTCATGGCCATGGGCTTGGCGATGTTCTTTGGCATGGGTTTGGCCAAACGCTTTGGCGAGCACCGCAGTATCGTGTTGTCGTTACTGGTGATCGGCGTGGCCACGCTGTCGCGGTTGTTCCTGGACTCGGCGTTGGAACTGATCGTCAGCGCCATCGCGGCCGGTGTAGGGATCGCGATGATCCAGGCGGGGATGCCGGCGCTGATCAAGTCGCGGTTCAGCGGTAACGTGTCGCTGTTCATGGGCCTGTACGTCACCGCCATCATGGGCGGCGCGGCGCTGGCGGCATCGTTCGCGCCGTTCGTGCAAGTGCAGACCGGCAGTTGGCGTATTGGCTTGGCGATCTGGGCGGTGCTGGCGTTGCTGGCTCTGGTGTTCTGGTACGGACAACGCTCGGTGTTGCCATCGCTGCCCCAAGCCAGTGCGGGCCCACAAACGTCGTTTTTCGGCAATCGCCGCGCCTGGCTGCTGGCTATCTTTTTCGGTCTCGGCACCGCGTCTTACACCTGCGTGCTGGCGTGGTTGGCGCCTTACTACGTGGAGCAAGGCTGGAGCGAACAGAACGCCGGCCTGCTGCTGGGGTTCTTGACCGCCATGGAAGTGGTCTCCGGGTTGGTCACGCCAGCCATCGCCAACCGCCGCCAGGACAAACGCAGCGTGGTCGCGGTGTTGCTGGTGCTGATCATCAGCGGTTTCTGCGGGTTGATTCTTAGCCCACAGCACCTGAGTCTGCTGTGGCCGTGCCTGCTCGGCCTGGGCATCGGTGGGCTGTTTCCGATGAGCTTGATCCTGTCCCTCGACCACCTGGACAACCCGCGCCGCGCCGGTGGCCTGACCGCGTTCGTGCAAGGGATCGGTTACCTGATCGCAGGCCTGTCGCCGCTGATCGCCGGGATGATCCGCGACCAATTGGGCAGTTTCGAATGGGCCTGGTGGTCGCTGACGGCCGTGGTCGTGGTGATGCTGGTGATCGTGACTCGATTCAACCCCCAGCATTACGCCCGGCATATCCGCTGACGTCGTGTTGCCAACAGTATTTGTCCCACACCAAACATAGAAACATCCTACAGAGCTTTCTATTGGTACGACCGTTCCGTTAAGCTTTTGCGCAGTCTTGTACTGAGTTCGGTACAAAGGGTTTACGGACGAAACCGATGCTAAACAGTAACTTGCTCAGAAAGCTCGATATGCAGGACTTGATGGTGTTTATCGCCGTCTATGACCAGAGCAGCGTTACCGAGGTGTCCGAAACGCTGTTCGTCAGCCAGTCCACCGTGAGCTATAGCCTGAAGAAGCTGCGCACCAGCTTTGAAGATGAGCTGTTTATCAACACGCGGGCTGGCATGCGGCCGACCTACAAGGCCACCACCATGTATGGCCATGTGCAGAAGATCCTGGAAAGCATCAACCAGTGCCACGCCGGTGGCCAGGCGTTCGACCCGACGCAGAAGGCCGTGACCTTCAACGTGTGCGCACCGGAGTATTTCGAACAGTTGATCCTGCCGCGCCTGCTGAAGCGCTTCGACCACGCCGACCTGCCGGTGGTCGTCAATGTGCGAAAGCTGGAAACCGAAATCCCCGCCGACGACCTGCGCGAGGGTCGCCTGGACCTGGTGATCTGCTTCGGTCCGCACTTTCACCGCGCTCATAAAGACTTCAAGACCCAGATGCTGCTGGAAGATGACTTGGTGTGCGTCTTTGACAAACGCTCGGCGCCACGGGAACCGGCTTTCAGCCTGCAATCCTTCGTCGAACGGCGCCACGTGTTCCCCACGCCATGGAACTCGGATACCAACATGATCGACGGCTGGCTGGCCCGCCAAGCGCACAAGCGCCAGGTGATCGCCCGGGCCAACAGCTACAGTGCCGCCTTGAAGATGATCGCCGGCACCGACTTTATCGTCACCCTGCCGCGCCGTGTGCAAAAGCTGCTGGCACCGGCACCCACGTTCGGCCATTGCGAAGCACCCAACGGGTTGCCGGGGTTTACGTTGGATATGCAGTGGAACGAAACCAGCGAACAGGACAGTGCCAATACCTGGTTTCGTGAACAGGTGGTGAAGGTGTGTGCCGATCAGGGCTTGTTGTAAGCCTCAGCCGATCGCGACTTTGCTGTAGGACTCACGGTCCATGTCCACCAATTGCACACTGAGTTGAACCTGTAGATCCTTCGGCCATTCCCCCAGGTCCTGCAACGCGGCCAACAGGCTTTGCGACAATTGCTGCTTAATCTGCGGTGAACGTCCGCTGAGCAGCGACAGGGTCACCGCGATAAAACCACGCGGGCTGAGGGAGGTGCCGACCTGGAAACTCTCCACCTTCACTGCGCGGCTCTTGATATCGAACTCGGAAGCGAACTGACCGGACGCCATCAACACGTTGTTGAGCCGCAACAGGGTTTTCTCGACGGGCAAGTCTGTCAGATTGGCAGTGTATTCCAGGTGCAGGTGCGGCATTAAAAGCTCCCAATGGTTGTAGGAAAAGAGTCATACGTATAGCACGCAGCCGAACGAAATCAGAGCGCTTTCAGTGTGAAACTTCAGTCACGCTACGCAACGAACGGTTCTCCCAAAACCCCACGATGACCAACACTGCCGTGGTCAGCGCCCCCAGCACCAACGCCGAAAACACTTGCTGCCAGCCCAGCGGCAATAGCACCAGCAATATGAGCAAACCGCCCAGGTGCGAGAGCGGCGGCCACGGTCGGTCACTCATCACCCATTTGAACAACGCACTGCCCAACAGAAACAAACCTGGGCCGGCGATGATCGCCACGACGCCCGCCTGGCTGGCATGCCCTGGGTGCACCAGTACCAGTTCATCGGCCACCGCACTGACAATGATCCCGGCGACGATCAACACGTGCAGGTAGGTGTAGGCGATCCGTGCCTGACGGCCCGGGTCGGCGGAACTGGCAATGCGGTGATGGGCACGTTCGGCACCGCTGTCGAAATAGATCCACCACAGGGCAATACTGCCCACCACGGCCACCAGGAATGCCCCCAGGCCTTCGATGCTCCAAGGCAACTCGGCGAAGGTAGCGCCGGTCACCAGCAATGACTCGCCAAGGGCAATGATCACGAACAAGCCGCAACGCTCGGCCATGTGATTGCCTTCCACATTCCAGTCCGCCAACGTCGAACGCCCAAGCCCCGGCACCCAGAAGTACACCGACGGCGAGATCAGTTCGATCAACAACGCCAGCACCCAGAACACCAGGCGCTGCTCGCCTTCGAGTAACGCACCGGTCAGCCAGAACACCGCGGAACAGAGCATCCACGCGAGAATCCGCTGGAAATTGCGGGTCATGTTCAGTGACTCGCCGCGCACTGCCCACAACGCAAACAGCGTGCGGCCCACTTGCATGACGACGTAGGCACCGGCGAACAGCAGGCCTCGATCCGTAAACGCCTTGGGGATCGAGGACGACAGCAGCAGGCCAGCCACCATCAAGCCGAACAGGCCGATGCGGATGGGGATTTTTTCCGGGTCGAGCCAGTTGGTGATCCACGAGGTGAAGATCCACACCCACCACACCGCGACCATCATCAGCACCACCTGCACCGCGCCACCCAAGGTCAGGTGGGCCAGCAGCGAGTGAGACAGTTGGGTCACGGCGAACACGAACACCAGGTCGAAAAACAACTCGACCATGCCGACCTTGCCGCTGTCCTGGCTACCGCGCCCACGTAATAAAGAACGGGATGAGGTCATCGGTGGATCTCCCTGAAGGGTTATCTCAAGATTTTGGCGCGATCACCGGCAACAGGTCGCGATCACTCATGAAGGCCTCCAGCCGCGAGCGCATCCAGCGTTCCGCCGGGTCGGTGTCGACGTGGCTGAGCCAGACCATGGACAGGTCCAGGGTCGGGGTTTCAAACGGAAAC
Source organism: Pseudomonas sp. (assembly GCF_050739995.1). Classification (GTDB taxonomy): domain Bacteria; phylum Pseudomonadota; class Gammaproteobacteria; order Pseudomonadales; family Pseudomonadaceae; genus Aquipseudomonas. Next base: position 6,540 of record NZ_JBOICG010000182.1, read on the forward strand.
GGCTCGCAGAACAGTTGCCCGCTGGCGGCCATGGCCTGGGC
>NZ_JBOICG010000183.1:0-10008 GCF_050739995.1 Pseudomonas sp.
CAGGGAACGCGATTTTTGCGTGCCTTTCCCTAACAGCCGCTGATTACTGCAGCCTGAGAGATATCTGTCGCCATTTGTCGAATATTCTGCGTGAATACCGCGAAATCGGCGCCAAACCCTCGATGAGGGTTTGGGGATTGTCACAATCCATGCGCAGTTGGACGTTACTGTCCTCGACGACTACGAAACATTTCTGAATTGCCGGTTACTCATATTGAAGACATTTGACCATTTGACCGTTGTGGGTCTGCGTGAGTGGGTGGCCCTTCCCGAGTTGGGAGTGGCCGGCCTGCGCGCCAAGATCGACACCGGCGCCAGCACCTCCAGCCTGCATGCCACCGATATCGAGCCTTTTGAGCGCGATGGTGAGAAGTGGGTACGCTTCACCGCGCACCTTGGCAGCGTTGTGCAACTGCGTCACCGTCGCTGCGAAGCGCCCCTGGTGACGATGAAAACCATCAAGAGCTCCAACGGGCATGCGCAGGTGCGCTACGTGATCAGCACAACGTTGGCACTGGGTGACCGGGTATGGCGTGTGGAATTCACCCTGGCCTGCCGCAAGGCCATGCGTTACCGCCTGTTGCTCGGCTCCAAGGCGTTGATTGACGGCCAGTTGGTGGTCAATCCCGGCGTCAAGTACGTTCAAGACAAGCCGGTGTTCCCGGTCTCTACTCTTTCTGTCCCAGGTGCTGCATGAAGATTGCTGTGCTGTCGCGAAACCCGCGTCTGTATTCCACCCGCCGCCTGGTTGAGGCCGGCACCGAACGTGGCCATGAAATGGTGGTGATCGACACGTTGCGGGCCTACATGAACATTGCCAGCCACAAGCCGCAGATCCACTATCGGGGCAAGCCGCTGGAGGGTTTTGATGCGGTGATCCCGCGTATTGGCGCCTCAGTCACTTTCTACGGCTGCGCGGTGTTGCGCCAGTTTGAAATGATGGGCGTGTTCCCCCTTAACGAATCGGTAGCCATCGCGCGCTCGCGGGACAAGCTGCGTTCGCTGCAGTTGCTGTCGCGCCGGGGCATTGGCCTGCCGGTCACCGGTTTTGCCCACTCACCGGATGACATACCCGACCTCATCGATATGGTCAACGGCGCGCCGCTGGTGATCAAGGTGCTGGAAGGGACCCAGGGTATCGGCGTGGTGCTGTGTGAAACCGCGACAGCAGCCGAGTCGGTGATCGAGGCATTCATGGGCCTCAAGCAGAACATCATGGTGCAGGAGTACATCAAGGAAGCCGGTGGCGCAGATATCCGTTGCTTCGTAGTGGGCGACAAAGTAATTGCGGCGATGAAGCGCCAGGCCAAGCCAGGGGAGTTCCGCTCCAACCTGCATCGTGGTGGTAGTGCCAGCCTGATCAAGATCACCCCGGAAGAACGCATGACCGCGCTGCGGGCAGCCAAGGTAATGGGCTTGAGCGTGGCCGGCGTGGATATCCTTCGCTCCAACCACGGGCCACTGGTGATGGAAGTGAACTCATCGCCGGGCCTGGAAGGGATCGAGACCACCACAGGCAAGGACGTGGCGGGGATCATCATTCAGCATCTGGAGAAGAACGGCGGGCCAAATATGACCAGGACCAAAGGCAAGGGCTGAATTAGGCACCACAAAAAGTGTGGGAGCTGGCTTGCCTGCGATAGCTATAGTGAACTCACCACCGCTATCGCAGACAAGCCAGCTCCCACATTTGGTTACTTGGCGTTTGTCAGACCGCATCTCTAGGCAACATCAGCCCAAGCGGCAAACGCACCCGCGCCTCCAGGCCACCTTCTTCACGATTACGCAGCTCAACATTGCCACCATGCATCGAGGCAATCCGCCGCACAATCGCCAAACCCAGGCCAGTACCCTTGCCACCCCGGGCACGGTCGCCACGGGTGAACGGGTTGAAAATCCCTTCCAACTCGTCCGGGTCGATACCCGCGCCCCGGTCCATCACACTCAGCACCACATACGGTGCAGTGCTATCGCCCGACACATAAGCTGCAACTTCCACATCGGAACCTGCGTGATGCAAGGCGTTGCCGATGAGGTTGTTCAACAGGCGTTTCATCGACACCCGACGCAACGCGAATGGCTGGATCGGCTCCAAACGCATGCGCACTTGTTCACCGTTCTGGTTATACGGGGCCACGACTTCTCGCACCAAGTCCGTAAGGTCGACCTCTTCAACCACTTCATCCCGACCATCACGGATAAACGCCAGGAACTGGTCGAGAATCGCGTCCATGTCCTCGATGTCACGGACCATGTCATCCGTCAGGTCGTTATGGTTGCCCATCAACTCCAGGGACAGCCGCAAGCGCGTCAACGGCGTACGCAGGTCATGGGATACGCCTGCCAGCATCAGCTCGCGCTCACGGCCCGCCTGCTCGACATCTTCCGCCATCTGATTGAACGCGCTGTACACCTCGGTCATCTCACTGGGCGTGTCGCTGACCGGCAGGCGCACACTGCGCCCCTGCCCCAGTTGGCGGGCGGCGAACACCAGACGCTTGAGGGGCTGGTTGAGCTGGCGGACGAAAATCCAGGCGGATGCGGTAGAAAGCAAACCAATGGCCAGGAACCAACCCAACACGTTCCAGATCTTCTGCCCCCGCAGCGGATGGGGGTACAGCGGTACTTTCAGCCAATCCTGACCCAGGCTGGGCGCCCGCACCCAGAGCGCGGGCGACACATGCATGCGCAACCGCACCTCGGTGTCATCACCCAGCTCGGCCTGCATCTGTCGCTGGTAAATCTCACTGTAGGGCCAGTGCTGCTCGCCCTCCGGCACACCCGCACCCGCCACGCGAACCAGTGTCGCAGCCTTGGCAATCTTCTCGCGGTTTTCCGGATCAGCCGCCCAATAGGCACGCAGTGTAAGAGCGACGCCGTGACTGTACTGCCGATCCACCAGCACATCCTCGTTCATCAACAGATAAACCAGTGTGAGTGCCTTGGAAAACAGAACAACGATCAGCACCAGCCAAAGCGTGCGGGAAAAGAAACTTTGCGGGAACCACAGCGGGGTTTTCATAGAAGACAGCTAGATACCTTGCAGGGACGAGGGGCGCTCGCAGAATTGCAGATGCCGGGTATCCCAATGACGCTCATGGAGCCAAACGCCGGAATACCCGCCCCTGCAAATCATCGGTCAACTGGTTTTATTGCCATCCGGCACGAACACATAACCCACGCCCCACACCGTCTGGATATACCGCGGCTTGGACGGATCAGGCTCGATCATCCGGCGCAGACGGGAGATCTGCACGTCGATGGAACGCTCCAGGGCATCCCACTCCCGGCCACGGGCCAGGTTCATCAACTTGTCGCGGGTCAGCGGTTGGCGCGCGTTCATCACCAGCGCCTTGAGCACCGCGAATTCGCCGGTGGTCAGCATGTGCACTTCTTCACCGCGCTTGAGCTCACGGGTAGCCAGCGACAATTCGTAGTCACCAAAGGTGACGCTTTCGTCTTCACTGCCTGGCGCGCCCGGCACCGGCGGAGCCTGACGACGCAATACAGCCTTGACCCGAGCCATCAGCTCATCCGGGTTGAACGGCTTGGCCAGGTAATCATCGGCGCCAAGCTCAAGGCCCTTGATGCGGCTCAGCTCATCGCCCTTGGCGGTCAGCATGATGATTGGAATCTGGTTGTTCGCACCGCGCAGGCGTTTGCAGGCGGTAAGGCCGTCTTCGCCGGGCAGCATCAGGTCGAGTACGACCAGGTTGAACACCTCGCGCCCCAGCAGGCGGTCCATCTGTTCGGTGTTCGGCACCGCGCGAGCGCGGTAGCCTTTGGAGTTGAAGAAGCGCTCCAATAGGCTGCTAAGCCCTGGATCGTCATCAACGATGAGAATTTTTTCGCCTTCAGCAGTTTGTACAGTGCTGCTCATTGGATGCTCCTCTTATCTCGGCGCGCATTATGGCTTAGGTGCCGTTATACGCACCGTGTGCATTGTTAGCAGATTTTTCCTCTGCCGCCAGCGAACCCGCGTGCGGCGACCACCGGCGCAGTACCCCCCCAAGCCGGAACGCTGGTTATAATGCGGCGCCTTCGTGCAGGGCAACGTCAGATCGTTACCGTTTGCTGCCGGGATCTTTTTTCACCCGCTTGTCGTGATTTTTTCAATTTCGAGGGTCAATAGGCTGCCTCTTGACCCAGGCAGCGGCGCCAGTCGGGCCGCTCAACCAGCCTCCCAGGGCCTTGTTTTCCGGGCCTGCGGGCTGCTTTCAAGAATTTCAGGTGGTTTTATGGACAGCATCAACAGCCGCATCGCCGAGGAACTCGGTGTACGCCCACAGCAGGTCGAAGCGGCCGTCGCTCTACTGGATGAAGGTTCTACGGTGCCTTTCATCGCCCGTTACCGAAAAGAAGTGACCGGCAGCCTCGACGACACCCAATTGCGTCACCTGGAAGAGCGCCTGCGCTACCTGCGAGAACTCGACGAACGGCGTATCAGCATCCTCGCCAGCATCGAGGAACAGGGCAAGCTGACTCCGCAACTGGAACGCGACATCAAGCTCGCCGACACCAAGACCCGCCTCGAAGACCTCTACCTACCTTACAAGCAGAAGCGCCGCACCAAGGGCCAGATCGCCCTGGAAGCTGGCCTGGGCGAGCTGGCCGACGGCTTGTTCAACGACCCGTCGCTGACTCCCGACACCGAAGCGGCCCGCTTCATCAACGCCGAAAAAGGCGTCGCCGACGTCAAGGCCGCCCTCGAAGGCGCCAAGTACATCCTCATGGAGCGCTTCGCCGAAGACGCCAGCCTGCTGGAAAAACTGCGCACCTACCTCAAGCAGGAAGCCACGCTCAGCGCCCGCGTCATCGCCGGCAAAGAGGAAGAAGGCGCCAAGTTCCGTGACTACTTCGAACACGACGAACCGCTCAAGAGCATGCCGTCCCACCGCGCACTCGCCATTTTCCGTGGCCGCAACGAAGGCATTCTCAGCTCCGCGCTGAAAGTCGGCGACGAGCTGCCGGGCACCATGCACCCGTGCGAAGGCATGATCGGTCAACAATTCGGCATCCAGAATCAGAATCGTCCTGCGGATAAGTGGCTGGGTGAAGTGGTGCGCTGGACCTGGAAGGTCAAGCTCTACACTCACCTGGAAACCGACCTGCTGGGTGAGTTGCGCGACGGCGCCGAGACCGAGGCGATCAACGTGTTCGCCCACAACCTGCATGACCTGCTGCTGGCCGCACCGGCCGGCCCGCGCGCCACCCTGGGCCTCGACCCGGGCCTGCGCACCGGTTGCAAGGTCGCCGTGGTCGACTCCACCGGCAAGCTGCTGGACCACGCCACCGTTTACCCGCACGTGCCGCACAACAAGTGGGACCAGACCCTGGCGATCCTGGCCGCGCTATGCGCCAAGCACGCCGTGGACCTGATCGCCATCGGCAACGGCACCGCCAGCCGTGAAACCGACAAGCTGGCCGCCGAATTGATCAAGAAATACCCAGCCATGAAAATGACCAAGGTCATGGTCTCCGAGGCCGGCGCTTCGGTGTACTCGGCGTCGGAACTGGCGTCCAAGGAGTTCCCGGACCTCGACGTGTCGATCCGTGGCGCAGTGTCCATCGCCCGTCGCCTGCAAGACCCCTTGGCCGAACTGGTGAAAATCGACCCTAAATCCATCGGTGTCGGCCAGTACCAGCACGACGTGTCGCAGCTGAAACTGGCACGCGGCCTGGATGCCGTAGTGGAAGACTGCGTGAACGCCGTGGGCGTGGACGTGAACACCGCCTCCGTGGCGCTGTTGGCGCGTATCTCCGGCCTCAACGCCACCCTGGCACAGAACATCGTCACCCACCGCGATGAAAACGGCGCGTTCAAAACCCGCGCCGCGCTGAAAAAAGTCGCACGCCTGGGCGAAAAAACCTTCGAACAAGCCGCCGGCTTCCTGCGCGTAATGAACGGCGACAACCCACTGGACGCCTCCGCGGTTCACCCGGAAGCCTACCCGCTGGTACAACGCATCGCCGCCGAGACTGACCGCGACATCCGCTCGCTGATCGGCGATGCTGCGTTCCTCAAGCGCCTGGACCCGAAGAAATACACCGATGAAACCTTCGGCGTGCCGACCATCACCGACATCCTGCAAGAACTGGAAAAACCGGGTCGTGACCCACGCCCCGAGTTCAAGACTGCCGAGTTCCAAGACGGCGTCGAAGACCTCAAGGATCTGGAGCTGGGCATGATCCTCGAAGGCGTGGTCACCAACGTGACCAACTTCGGCGCCTTTGTGGACATCGGCGTGCATCAGGACGGTTTGGTACATATCTCCGCGCTTTCGGAGAAATTCATCAAAGATCCGCGCGAAGCGGTGAAAGCCGGTGATGTGGTCAAGGTCAAGGTCATGGAAGTCGATATCCCTCGCAAACGCGTTGGCCTGTCGATGCGCATGAGTGACACCCCAGGCGAGAAGATCGACGGCGCCCGTGGTGCTCGTCCGGGTTCAGCACCGCGCCAGTCGCAGATCAACGCGCCGCGCAAGGAAACCGCCACCGCCGCCCCGAGCAACAACGCCATGGCCTCGCTGTTCGCCAACGCCAAACAGTTGAAGAAACGCTGATGGAGATCCCGGCCGGTTTGACCCAGAGCGCATTCAGCGAACTGATCGGCTGCCGCCTGCAACGCCTGGACGAGGGCGTTGCCGAGGTGGCCCTGACCCTGGAGCCGCAGCTGCGCAACCGTGCGGGCAAGCTCCATGGCGGGGCGATCTTCAGCCTCGTGGACATTACGATGGGGCTGGCCTGTTCCAGCTCCCATGGTTTCGACCAGCAGAGCGCGACCATCGAGTGCAAAATCAACTACATCCGTGCTGTGTCTGACGGTGACGTGCTGTGTACCGCCCGGGTGATCCACGCGGGTCGCCGCACACTGGTGGTCGAAGCCGATGTGTATCAGGACGAAAGATTAGTCGCAAAAGCACAAGGCACGTTCGCTGCCCTATAGCTCCCCACCCTCGATTTGAGTTAATTTCGGCGCTGCGATAACAGCGTCGGAATTTTCTTGCTGCGCTATAGCCCAATTCATGGAGTGAAGTCGGCTTTTACAGATCGAGTCAGATCGACTCTAAACCAGGCGATCACGCCAGTTTTAACTTCACCCTTGTAGACCGTCCTGCCCACCCCCATATTGGGGCGACTGACGCGTGAAGGAATCCAACTTGAGCGAACTTCTCAACCGCCGCCTGGCCTTGCTCGGCAAGCGCGAACACCTCTCCCTGCTAGAGCAGTGCTTGCACGGCATCGAGCGTGAATGCCTACGCGTCACCGATGAAGGTCGCCTGGCACAAACGCCGCACCCTGAAGCCCTGGGCGCCGCGCTGACCCACGAACAGATCACCACCGACTACTCGGAATCGCTGCTGGAGTTCATCACTCCCGCCCTGCCCAACCCGGCCGATACCCTGAGCAGCCTGGACAAGATTCATCGGTTTGCCTACACCAAGCTCGGCAGCGAATACCTGTGGAGCCCCTCGATGCCGTGCCCGTTGCCGGCCGAGGAAGACATTCCGATTGCCTACTACGGCACCTCCAATATCGGACAGCTCAAGTACGTGTACCGCAAGGGCCTGGCCCTGCGTTACGGCAAGACCATGCAGTGCATTGCCGGCATCCACTACAACTTTTCCCTGCCGGAACAGTTGTGGCCGTTGCTCAAGGAGACTGAAGGGTTTGTCGGCACCGACCGCGATTACCAGTCCAATGCCTACATCGCGCTGATCCGTAACTTCCGCCGCTACAGCTGGCTGCTGATGTACCTGTTCGGCGCCTCGCCAGCCCTGGATGCCGGTTTCCTGCGCGGTCGCTCGCACCAGCTCGAAGTACTGGATGCCGACACGCTGTACCTGCCGTATGCGACCAGCCTGCGCATGAGCGACCTGGGTTACCAGAGCAATGCCCAGGCCGGTCTTACGCCGTGCTACAACGACCTGTCCAGCTACACCGACAGCCTGCGCGAAGCGGTGGCAACGCCCTACGCGCCTTACGTCGAAGTCGGCACGCACAAGGACGGTGAGTGGGTGCAGCTCAACACCAACATCCTGCAGATCGAAAACGAGTACTACTCCAACATTCGCCCCAAGCGTGTGACCTACACCGGCGAACGCCCGATCCAGGCGCTGATGGCCCGTGGCATTCAGTACATCGAAGTGCGTTGCCTGGATATCAACCCGTTCCTGCCGATGGGGATTGACCTGCCGGAGTCGCGCTTCCTCGACGCGTTCCTGCTGTACTGCGCCCTGAACGACAGCCCGCTGTTCGCTAACAACGAGTGCGGCAACGCAACGTCCAACTTCCTCAGCGTGGTCAAGGAAGGTCGCCGTCCGGGCCTGCAGTTGCAACGTGATGGCGCCCCGGTGGACATGAAGGAATGGGCCACCGAGTTGCTGGAGAAGATTGCCCCGTTGGCCGCGCTGCTGGATGAGAGCCACAGTATCACCGAGCACAGCCAGGCGCTGGACGCCCAACTGGCGAAGGTCAAGGATTCGTCCCTGACCCCATCGGCCCAGGTGCTGGCAGCAATGGCTGAGCGTAAAGAGAGTTTTGCGCAATTCTCCCTGCACCAGAGCCGGCTGCATGCCGAGCACTTCCGCAAGGAGCCGCTCTCGGCCGAGGAACAGGCACGCTTTGAAGAACTGGCGCGCACGTCACTGGCCCAACAAGCAGAGCTGGAACAGAACGAAGTGGGCGATTTCGATGTGTTTGTCGGGTCGTACCAGGCCAGCATCCTCGCCATCAGCAACTAAAGGCTTGTGTGGGAGCTCGCTTGCCTGCGATAGCATCACCGGGGTATCACTGATACACCGGGTCGTTTGCATCGCAGGCAAGCCAGCTCCCACATTTGTTCTCCTCAGCCTGCACACCGGATTTCACTCTTCTTCTAATAAGCTAATTCGAAAATGTTATTTATTTTCGAATTCTTAGATCATTTAGTCTCCTCACACGCCGACCCTCGGCCGCCTGATTGAGGAGCTTCCCCTTGAAACTGTTAACCCCACTGCGCCTCCTGGCGGCGTTGTCCTTGGCCGGTGCGAGCCTGTTTGCCCAGGCGGCGGATGTGACGGTCGCTTATCAGACCACCGTAGACCCGGCCAAAGTCGCCCAGGCCGACGGCGCTTACGAAAAAGCCACCCATGCCAACATCAACTGGCGCAAATTCGACAATGGGGCCGACATCATCGCTGCCATCGCGTCCGGAGATGTGCAGATCGGCTACCTCGGTTCCAGCCCACTGACCGCTGCGGTGACTCGCAAAGTGCCGGTGGAGACTTTCCTCGTTGCCACCCAGATCGGCGGTGCCGAAGCCCTGGTAGCGCGCAACGGTTCAGGAATCAGCACCCCACAGGATCTCGTCGGCAAAAAGATCGCCGTGCCGTTCGTTTCCACCGGGCATTACAGCCTGCTGGCCGCGCTGAAGCACTGGAATATCGACCCGTCGAAAGTAACCATCCTCAACCTCGCGCCACCGGCGATCATCGCCGCCTGGAAGCGCGGTGACATCGACGCTACTTACGTGTGGGACCCGGCCTTGGGCGTGGCCAAGGAAAACGGCAAGGTACTGATCACCTCCGGCGAACTGGCCAAGCTCGGTGCGCCGACCTTCGATGCCTGGATCGTGCGTAAGGATTTCGCCGAGAAGCACCCGGAAATCGTCACTGCTTTTGCCAAGGTGACATTGGATGCCTACGCCGCCTACCGCAAAGACCCACAGGCCTGGCTAGCCGACAAAGGCAACGTCGACAAACTGGTGAAGCTCTCCGGCGCCAAGGCCAGTGACATCCCGCTGTTGCTGCAAGGCAATGTCTACCCGTTGGCAGCTGACCAAGTCAGTCTGCTGGGCGCACCAACCACCAAGGCCGTGACCGACACTGCGGCGTTCCTCAAGGAACAAGGCAAGGTTGACGCCGTGCTGCCGGATTACGCCCCTTACGTCAGCGCCAAATTCATTACCAACTGATCGGGAGTCCATCGCGATGGCCTTGCTACAACTGGAGCGCATCAGCGCACAGT
>NZ_JBOICG010000184.1:0-5856 GCF_050739995.1 Pseudomonas sp.
CACCGCATTCGCGAGCAAGCCCGCTCCCACATTTGGACTTTCATCGTGTTCAAAAATTGTGAGAGCCAAATGACCACTCAACCCCTCGACCTCACCAGCGCCACCCACGGCTATCGCCGACTTCTGGCGCGGCGTGCCTGGCTGCTGACGTTGCTCGGTACGGCGCTGGCCTGCGCGATTCTGGTGGACCTGGCGAGCGGTCCGTCGGGCATGGGCCTGCTGGCCCTGCTTGATGGCATCCTGCACCCTTCCCACTTGAGCGCCACCGACCAAGTGATCATCTGGAACGTGCGCCTGCCCTACACACTGATGGCGGTGCTGGTGGGCTGCGCGTTGTCCCTGGCCGGGGCCGAGATGCAGGCGATCTTGAATAACCCGCTGGCCAGCCCGTTTACCCTGGGCGTGTCTTCGGCGGCGGCCTTGGGTGCCTCGCTGGTCATCGTGTTTCCAGTGACCACGCTGTGGGTGTCGGCCAACACGGCGGTTTCCATCTCGGCGTTTATCTTCGCCGCCGCCTCGGTATTTTTGCTGCAAGCCATGTCACGCTTGCGCGGTGCCGGGGTGGAAAGCCTGGTGCTGTTCGGCATCGCATTGGTGTTCAGTTGCAACGCAGTGGTGGCGTTGCTGCAGTTGGTCGCCACCGAAGACGTGCTGCAACAACTGGTGTTCTGGACCCTGGGCAGCGTAACCCGGGCCAACTGGGACAAGCTCGGCATCCTGGCCCTGGTGGTCGCGGTGGTGCTGCCGTTCTCCTTCGCCGCCGCCCCGCGCCTGACCCTACTGCGCATGGGGGAAGACCGCGCGCAAAGCTTCGGGGTGGACGTGAAGCGCCTGCGGTTTTTCTCGCTGTTGCGTATCAGCCTGCTGTCGGCCACCGCCGTGGCATTTGTAGGCACCATCGGATTTATCGGCTTGGTCGGTCCGCATATCGCACGGATTCTGGTGGGCGAAGACCAACGCTTCCTGCTGCCCGCCAGCGCCTTGACCGGCGCCTTATTGCTGTCGCTGTCATCGATTGCCAGCAAATGGATCATGCCCGGCGTGATTGTGCCGGTGGGCATCGTCACCGCTCTGGTGGGCGTGCCGATTTTCGTGGGGTTGGTGTTCAAACGCGGGAGGCAGTTATGAGTGAAGGGTTAACCGTACACCACGCCAATGTCAGCTATGGGCGTCGGCAGATTGTGCATGACCTGAGCTTGCCCTCCCTGCCCCACGGCAGCCTGACCGCCTTGATCGGCCCCAACGGGGCGGGTAAATCCACGTTGTTGCGTGCCGTGGCCGGGCTGGAAAAGATGCAGGGGGTTGTGCGTTTGGGCGACCTCGACTTGTCGGCCATGTCCGTGGCCGAGCGTGCCCGGCGCGTAACTTACATGCCACAAAACCTGCCACCGGGCCTGAACCTCAGCGTGATGGAAAGCGTGATCGCCGCGCTGCGCGTGGCCAATGTGGAGGGCATTCCCTTGAGCAGTGAAGCCTGCCTGCGTGAAGCCTTCGAGGCGTTGCGGCGCATCGGCATCACGCATTTGGCCGATCAACTATTGAGCACCTTATCCGGCGGCCAACGCCAACTGGTCAGCCTCGCCCAACTCATCGCCCGCCGCCCCCAGGTCATGCTGCTGGACGAACCCACCAGCGCCCTCGACCTCAATTACCAATTGAAAGTCATGGACTGCGTACGTGGACTGGTGCGCCAACATCAACTGATTGCGGTGGTGGTGCTACACGACATCAACCTCGCCGCGCGTTTCGCCGACCATATCGCCGTGCTACGCCAGGGGCGCTTGTATGCCAGCGGTGCAGCGGACAAGGTGTTGGACCCGCTGATGTTTGCCGAGGTGTACGGCGTGCAGGCGCGCATCGAAAGGTGTTCACAGCAATCGTTGCAGGTCTTGGTGGACAGTGCGGTGTGAAAAACGTCTAAGGGTATGCGCAAATGTTTCATTGAATTTTCGTACACCAAACATCACCTATACCTACAGGCATTCGCTCAAGCATCACCCTTTTTGGAGAGCTTCATGATCGACCTGTACTACTGGACTACCCCCAACGGTCACAAAGTATCGCTGTTCCTGGAAGAAGCCGGCCTGCCCTACAAGGTGCACCCGATCAACATCGGCCAGGGTGAGCAGTTCCAGCCGGACTTCCTGAAGATCGCTCCCAACAATCGCATCCCGGCCATCGTCGATCACCACCCGACAGACGGTGGCGCACCGATTTCGCTGTTCGAATCGGGCGCCATCCTGCTGTACCTCGCGGAAAAAACCGGCCAGTTCATCCCAAAGGACCTGCGTGGTCGCCAGGAAGCGTTGCAGTGGCTGTTCTGGCAAATGGGCGGGCTGGGGCCGATGGCCGGGCAAAATCATCACTTCAGCCAGTTCGCGCCGGAGAAGATTCCTTATGCGATCAAGCGCTATGTCGATGAAACCGCCCGTCTTTACGGCGTTCTGGACCGGCGCCTGGCCGACCGCGCCTTTGTGGCGGGTGAGGACTACAGCATTGCCGATATGGCGATCTATCCGTGGATTGCTTCCTATAAGCGCCAGAGTCAGCGCCTGGAAGACTTCCCCCATGTGCAGCGCTGGTTCAACAGCATTGAGCAGCGACCAGCGACGGTTCGGGCCTATGAGTTGGTGCAGAAAGTGAATCCGCCCAAGTCCTGATTCAAAGCCGTGCACAGTCTAAATGTGGGAGGGGGCTTGCCCCCGATAGCGGTGGATCAGTCACACATTTATTGACTGACAGCCCGCTATCGGGGGAAAGCCCCCTCCCACATTAGTTTTACGCAAGTTTCAAGATCTGATGCTTAACCCAAACTCCCGCTTGCGTCGTTTCGCCGCGCTCACTAACGTAGCGCCTTTACTGACGCTACCCCCGCAGGAGCTTTGCCATGGCCTCGCCAGCCCTCTCACATTTTCTTCCCCGGTTCGGCGTTGCCGCGGCAGTGGCCAGTGCATTAAGCCTGGCCGGTTGCCAGCTCCAGAGCACCCAGGACACCCTGCCCCCAACTGCCGGTGTGCAGCCGATCAAAGGCCTCGCGCAGAATGTGTCGGTACGCCGCAATGCCCAAGGCATGCCGTTGATCGAAAGCAACACCTTCCATGACGCGCTGTTCAGTCTCGGTTATGTGCACGCCGGTGACCGCATCACGCAGATGGTCACCTTGCGTCTGCTGGCCCAGGGTCGCCTGGCGGAGATGTCTGGTCCTGACGTGCTGGATGTCGACCGCTTCATGCGGGCGGTCAACCTGAAAAAAAGCGCCGGTGAGTTGTACAACGCTTCGTCGCCGCGCCTGAAGCGCTTCTTCGAAGTGTATGCCCGCGGCGTCAACGCCTACCTGTTCCGCTACCGCGACAAGCTGCCGCCGGACCTGGCCCAGACCGGCTACAAGCCTGAGTACTGGAAGCCGGAAGATTCGGCGCTGCTGTTCTGCCTGCTGAATTTCAGCGAGTCAAGCAACCTGCAGGAAGAACTGTCGTCCCTGGTGCTGGCGCAAAAAGTCGGCGTCGACAAGCTCGCCTGGCTCACCCCAAGCGCGCCGGACGAGGCGATTCCGACGGCGGAAACCGAGAAACTCAAGGGCCTGAACCTAAGCCAGATCACCGGTCTCGCCGGACTGGACGCGGCCAGCCAACAACTGAGCAGCCTGAACGCGCTGGCCATCACCACATCCAACAACTGGGCCATTGGCCCGCAACGTAGTCGCAGCGGCAAAAGCCTGCTGGCAGGCGACTTGGCCGCCCAACCCCAGGCGCCATCGCCGTGGAGCTACGTGCAGATCCGCGCACCGAAGTACCAGGCTGTCGGCGCCTCGATTGCAGGCCTGCCGACGCTGCTGTCCGGCTTCAACGGCAAAGTCGCGTGGAGCATGAGCGCGGTGAAAGGCGATACCCAGGACCTGTTCCTGGAGAAGGTCAAACGCCAAGGCAGCGCGTTGTACTACGAGAACAATGGCAAATGGCTGCCCGCCGTCGTGCGCAACGAAACCTTCTTCGCCAAGGGGCAACGGCCAATTCGCGAAGCGGTGTATGAAACCCGCCACGGCGCCTTGCTCAACAGCAGCCAGGCGCTGACCAGCGGTTTCGGCCTGGCCTTGCAAACCGCCGACTTCAAGGACGACAAAAGCCTGGACGCGTTCTTCGACCTGTCCCGCGCACAAAACGCCGGCAAGGCCTCGGACGCCACCCGGGAAATCCGTGCCATTGCGCTGAACATGATCTTCGCCGACGCCAGCAATATCGGCTGGCAAGTCACCGGCCGCTTCCCCAATCGTCGTGAAGGCGAAGGCCTGCTGCCCTCGCCGGGTTGGGACGCGCGCTTCGACTGGGACGGCTACGCCGACGCGATGCTGCATCCCTATGATCAGGACCCGCCCCAGGGCTGGATCGGCACCGCCAACCAGCGCACCGCGCCACGTGGCTATGGCATGCAGCTGTCCAACTCCTGGGATGCCCCGGAGCGCAGCGAGCGCCTGGCGCAACTGGCCAATGCCGGCAAACATGACAGCCGCAGCATGATCGCCATGCAATACGACCAGACCACCACCTTTGCCGCCAAGCTCAAGACCATGTTCCAGGCACCGGGCATGGCCCAGCCGCTGAAGCAGGCGATTGATGCATTGCCGGCGGCCGAGCAGGCCAAGGCTCGTGAGGCGCTGAGTCGCTTGATGGCCTTTGATGGTCGCCTGACAACCACGTCCGCTGACGCCGCGATTTACGAACTGTTCCTGCAGGAAAGCGCCAAGCAGATCTTCCTCGACAAGCTCGGCCCGCAAAACAGTGCCACTTGGAAAGCCTTTGTCAGCAATGCCGGACTGTCTTACTCCGCCACCGCCGACCACCTGCTGGGCCGCGAGGACAGCCCGTTCTGGGATGACACGCGCACGCCGCAAAAAGAAGACAAGCCAGCGATCCTCGCCCGCAGCCTCGCGGCCGCGATCAGCGCCGGCGACAGCCTGTTAGGGGGCGATCACAAAGCCTGGCAATGGGGCAAACTGCACAGCACCACCTGGAAAAACACGAATGGCCAGGTGATTCGCGGCCCGTTTGCCAGCGGCGGCGACCACAACACCTTGAATCCGGCGCCGTACAGCTGGGGGCAGGACTTCAACACCACCCAGATCCCGGCGCTGCGCATGATCGTCGACTTCGGCCAAGCTGAACCAATGATGGGCCAAGGCGGCATCGGCCAGTCCGGCAACCCGGCCAGCCCCAACTATGCGAATGGCATCGAACCGTCGCTCAAGGCGCAATACCTGAGCTTTCCGATGCAGCCACAGAACTTTGACAAGGCGTATGGAAAAACCAGACTGACCCTGACGCCTGGCAAGTAACCCGGTTTCCCCTGAAGAAACCGGATCAAAATGTGGGAGCTGGCTTGCCTGCGATAAGGCCGTGTCAGTCACGCTTAAAGTGACTGGTGCACCGCTATCGCAGGCAAGCCAGCTCCCACATTGCAATCAGCACAGCTCCAAAGTGGTGCACTCACTTTTTGATGCCCATTTCTGGGCATCTCCTACACTCAGAACTCCCTTAGCCCACCTTTTGAAACACTCATTCGGAACCACATTCGGAACTATGGTGCAGAAATTGCTACTTGTGATCCGTCTGACACCGTTCAGTAACAGTCATCAACGCGCCACAAGCGCTTATCTTGGTTTCCAGGGAATACATAATGAAAAAAGCATTGCTGACCCTTTCTGCACTGGCTCTGTGCATGGCTGCAGGTACCGCACTGGCCAAGGAATACAAGGAATTGCGTTTTGGTGTCGATCCGTCCTACGCACCGTTCGAATCCAAGGCCGCCGATGGCAGCCTGGTGGGCTTCGATATCGACCTGGGCAATGCGATCTGCGCCGAG
>NZ_JBOICG010000185.1:0-5782 GCF_050739995.1 Pseudomonas sp.
AGCCAGCTCCCACATTTTGATCTGCGAATACATTCATGTGTGGGAGCTGGCTTGCCTGCGATGAGGCCTTGGCAGACAACACAGACTCCTGCTCATACAATGCCCGCTGCCTTGTAGGAGACTTCCATGACCACCCGCCCCGCCGCCCCTCGCAAACCCCGCGCCCGCAGCCAGGCACGGATCGATGCGATCCTCGACGCCGCCCGCACCTTGCTGGCCGCCGGAGGCGTGGCGAGTTTGTCGATCTACAGCGTGGCGGAACGGGCACAGATTCCGCCGTCGTCGGTGTATCACTTCTTCGCCAGCGTGCCGGCGCTTTTAGAAGCGCTGACCGCCGACGTGCATGCCGCTTTCCGCGCCGCCATCCAGGCGCCCATCGACCATGCTTCACTCAAGCACTGGCGTGACCTGTCCTACATCGTCGAGCAACGCATGCTCAGTGTCTACGAACAGGATGCCGCTGCTCGCCAGTTGATCCTGGCGCAGCATGGGCTGACCGAAGTGACCCAGGCTGACCGTCAACATGACCTGGAACTGGGTGACCTGATGCTGGCCGTGTTCAACCGCCATTTCGAAGTACCGAGCTTACCCGCTGATGTGGATGTATTTGCCCTGGCACTGGAGTTGAGCGACCGCGTGTATGCGCGCTCGGTGCATCAGCACGGCTTGATCACCCCGCGCATGGCGGAGGAAGGGATGCGGGTGTTTGATGCGTATGTGGGGCTTTATTTGCCGGCGTACCTGCCCAAGCGCTAAGTCTTGTAGTGACTGGGCCGGCCTTTTCGCGAGCAAGCCCGCTCCCACATTCGACCGAGTTCCAACTTTGGAATGCGGGCAAATGTGGGAGCGGGCTTGCTCGCGAAAGCAACCTCAAGAACGACGCCAATCACAACTTGGCGATCGACACCTCGGTCGACTTAACGAAGGCAATCACTTCACTGCCAATCACCAGCTCCAGCTCTTTGACCGAACGTGTGGTGATCACGGACGTCACGATGCCGGACGCGGTCTGCACATCGATTTCCGACAACACGTCGCCTTCGACGATTTCCTTGATGATGCCTTTGAACTGGTTACGCACGTTGATGGCTTTGATAGTCATGGTCTGCTTCCTTCATGGGACGAGTGAGTTATTGAGCCCAACGCAATTGCGTAGGCAGCGGTGAAACAGGTTCGGGTTCCGGCGGCGAGCCGGGTAACGACAGCACACGGTTGAGCACTTCGGCTTCCAGCGCGGCCAGGCGGTGTGAGCCTCGGGTCCTGGGGCGCGGCAGGTCGACGATCAGGTCCAGGCCGATTTCGCCGTCTTCGATCAGGATCACCCGGTCGGCAATCGCCACGGCCTCGCTGACGTCATGGGTCACCAGCAACACGGTGAACCCGTGCTTCTGCCAGAGGTTTTCGATCAGTTGCTGCATTTCGATGCGGGTCAGGGCATCCAACGCGCCCAACGGTTCGTCGAGCAACAGCAGGCGCGGCCGGTGAATCAGCGCGCGAGCCAGGGCCACGCGCTGCTTCTGCCCACCGGACAGCGCCGCCGGCCATTCATTGGCACGTTCGGCCAGGCCGACTGCTTCCAGGGCTTCCAACGCCTTGGGCCGCCAGTTGCCCTTGAGCCCCAGCCCCACGTTGTCGATGATCTTTTTCCACGGCAGCAAACGCGCTTCCTGGAACATCAACCGCGTGTCTTCAATCGCTTCACCGAGCGGTGCGGAGCCGGCCAGCAATTCGCCGCCACTGGCTTTGTCCAAGCCAGCCAGCAGGCGCAGCAACGTACTTTTGCCGCAACCGCTGCGACCGACCACGGCCACGAACTGGCCAGCCGGAATATGCAGGTCAATCTCTTTGAGCACTTCCCGCGCGCCAAAAGCCTTGCGCAATTTACGCACCGCCAGCGGGATGCCTTTAAGCAGGCGCGGAGGTTGTTGAGCCGTCATGCCGCACCTCCTTTATTCACTTGATAAGCCGGGTGCCAGCGTAGCCACACACGCTCCAGGCCGCGCGCGGCAAGGTCGGCCAGTTTGCCGAGGATCGCGTACATGACGATGGCCAGCACCACGACGTCGGTTTGCAGGAATTCCCGTGCGTTCATTGCCAGATACCCGATGCCCGAGCTGGCCGAGATGGTTTCCGCCACGATCAGCGTCAGCCACATAAAGCCCAGGGCGAAACGCACACCGACCAGGATCGACGGCAGCGCGCCCGGCAGGATCACCTGACGAAACAGGCTGAAGCCGGACAATCCATAGCTGCGCGACATTTCTACCAGCGCCGGGTCGACGTTGCGGATGCCGTGATAGGTGTTCAGATAGATCGGGAACAGCGTGCCGAGGGCGACCAGGAAAATTTTCGCGGTCTCGTCAATGCCGAACCACAGGATCACCAGCGGGATCAGCGCCAGGTGCGGCACGTTACGGATCATCTGCACCGAGCTGTCCAGCAGGCGCTCGCCCCACTTCGACAGGCCGGTGATAAAGCCCAGGGCCAGGCCGATGCTGCCGCCGATCACAAAACCCAGGCCGGCGCGCCAGCCGCTGATAGCCAGGTGTTTCCAGATTTCTCCACTGCTGACCAGGTTCACCCCGGCTTCGATCACCGCACTGGGGGCCGGCAAGATGCGCGTCGACAACCAGCCTGCCGACACCGACAACTGCCACACCGCCAGCAATAAAATCGGCAGCACCCAAGGCGCCACACGATGACTCAATTTTTCAAGGTTCATGGCGCTGCCTCAGCTCTGCGACGCAGCTTTGGGAAGGATGTCGTTGGCGACCATCTCGCCGAACGGGCTGACGTGACCGGCGCTTTTCGGCAGCTCGGGACGTTCGATATCCAAGTGTGGGAACAACAGCTCGGCCACCCGATACGACTCTTCCAGGTGTGGATAACCGGAGAAAATAAAGGTGTCGATGCCCAAGTCCGCGTACTCCTTGACCCGCGCCGCCACGGTTGGGCCATCGCCCACCAGCGCCGTGCCTGCACCACCTCGCACCAGGCCGACGCCGGCCCACAGGTTGGGGCTGACCTCCAGGTTGTCGCGGTTGCCACCGTGCAAGGCGGCCATGCGTTGCTGGCCGACGGAATCAAAGCGCGCCAGGGACGCCTGGGCACGGGCGATGGTATCGTCGTCCAAGTGGGAGATCAGTTTGTCGGCGGCTTTCCAGGCCTCGTCGTTGGTCTCGCGCACGATCACATGCAGGCGAATGCCGAAGCGCACGGTACGCCCGAGCTTGGCGGCCTTGGCCCGAACCTGTTGGATCTTCTCAGCGACGGCGGCCGGTGGCTCGCCCCAGGTCAGCACCATTTCCACTTGTTCGGCCGCCAGGTCTTGGGCGGCTTCGGAAGAACCACCAAAATACAGCGGCGGACGCGGTTGCTGGATCGGCGGGTAGAGCAGCTTGGCGCCTTTGACGCTGATGTGCTCACCGTCGTAGTCCACAGTTTCGCCTTCGAGCACGCGACGCCAGATGCGGGTGAATTCCACCGAAGCCTGATAGCGCTCTTCGTGACTGAGGAACAAACCGTCGCCGGCCAATTCTTCCGGGTCACCGCCGGTCACCAGGTTGAACAGCGCACGGCCGCCGGACAGGCGGTCCAGGGTTGCTGCCTGACGCGCGGCCACCGTCGGCGAAATGATCCCGGGGCGTAGCGCGACGAGGAATTTCAGGCGTTGTGTCACCGGAATCAGCGAGGCAGCCACCAGCCACGAGTCTTCGCAAGAGCGCCCGGTGGGGATCAGCACCCCGCCGAAGCCCAGGCGGTCAGCAGCCTGGGCCACTTGCTGCAGGTAACCGTGATCGACGGCGCGAGCGCCTTCGGCGGTGCCAAGGTAATGGCCGTCGCCGTGGGTAGGCAGGAACCAGAAAATATTGAGGCTCATGGAGTTGTCTCCTGAAGAAGTCGGATTACGGCGCTTTGGCAACGGCGGCGGGTGGGGTCCAGATCACGTCCTTGATGTTCAAGGGCTTGGGGATCAATTTGAGTTGGTAGAAGCTGTCGGCGATTTTCTGCTGGGCGGCGACCACTTCCGGGGTCAGGAACAGTGCGCCGTAGCCCTGGCGTTTCACCGAGGTCAAGGTGATATCAGCCGTCAAGCCGAGCAGCGGTGCGACTTGTTCAGTCACTTCCTGCGGATTGGCCTTGGACCATTCGCCCACCGCGCGCACTTCTTCCACCAACGCCTTGATCACGTCCGGATGTTGTGTGGCGTAAGGCTTGGTGGCGAGGTAGAACTGATGGTTGTCGGCAATGCCGGTACCGTCACGCAGGGTGCGGGCTTGCAGTTGTTTCTCGGCGGCGGCCTGGTAAGGGTCCCAGATCACCCAGGCGTCCACGCTGCCACGCTCGAACGCGGCGCGGGCATCGGCGGGTGGCAGGAACACAGTCTGCACGTCGGTGTATTTGAGACCGGCGTCTTCCAGGGCTCGTACCAACAGGTAATGCACGTTGGAGCCTTTGTTCAGGACGATTTTCTTGCCCTTGAGCTCGGCCACCGATTTGATCGCGGAGTCTTTCGGCACCAGGATCGCTTCGCTGGTAGGCGCCGGTGGCTCGTAGGCAACGTAAAGCAGGTCGGCGCCGGCGGCCTGGGCGAAGACCGGCGGGGTTTCGCCGGTAACACCGAAGTCGATGGACCCGACGTTCAAGCCTTCCAGCAATTGCGGACCGCCTGGGAACTCAGTCCACTGCACCTGCACACCTTGGGCAGCCAGGCGCTTTTCCAGCGTGCCCTTGGCCTTGAGCAACACCAGCGTGCCGTATTTCTGATAACCGATCCGCAGGGTCTCGGCCGCTTGAGCTTGAACAATGGCGCCGAAGGACACAGCCGCAGCAAACAGTGCGACCAGACCACGACGCAAGATGACAGTGCGCATGGCGCTCTCTCCAAATTTGCGATGAGGGGGTTGGCTGCACCTGCTTGGCCGTTGGCGGCTGAGTAAGGTGAGTACTACATATTCCGGTAAGCCTCAGATGCTCCAGCGAGCACTCAACAAACGTTCATTCAACACATGGGGGTCCAGTGGTTTCGGGCGACGGGCCATGGCGCCGTAGAGCGTCTCCAGGGCCTGGTGCAAACGCTGCTCGAGCACTGGCACCAGTTGTGCCTGGGCGCTGCCTTCGCCATAAGCGATCTGGCTGTCTTCGGCGAAGATGCCGTGGAGCAACTCCTGAGCTTTCAGGGCCGACAACACGGGCTTCAAGGCGTAATCCACCGCCAACATGTGGGCGATACTGCCGCCAGTGGCCATGGGCAGCACGATTTTGTCGGCCAAGGCGCGTTCGGGCAGCAGGTCGAGCACAGTTTTCAGCGCGCCGGAAAACGAGGCTTTGTACACCGGGGTGGAGATGACCAGGCCGTCGGCATTGGCCACCTGCTGCAACAGGTCGATGACTTGGGGGCTGTCGAAGCGAGCGTGCAGCAAGTCCTCGGCCGGGAAGTCCCGTATCTGATAACTCACCACTTCCACGCCTTTTTGCTGTAGCCACTGACGGGTTTTATCCAGCAAGACCCCGGAGCGGGAACGCTGGCTGGGGCTGCCTCCAAGTGTTACGACCAGCATGCAGGTATTCCTTGAGCAAGTGTCGGCGGTTCGCTGTGTGGCGATGGCGCCAAGATGGAACAGACCATATCAGCTGATTTATATATCTATAAATCTCATTTTTTCATTTGTTTATTCTATAAAAGAATATACGGATCACATATTCCGAGGCGAAAAAAAAGGCCGTCGAAACGGCCTGAAAACCCCTGCTATGTGATTCGGGTCTACCTCAAATTTTGTAC
>NZ_JBOICG010000186.1:0-2729 GCF_050739995.1 Pseudomonas sp.
GAGCTGGCTTGCCTGCGATAGCATCACCTCGGTGTCTCTGATAAACCGAGGTGTCTGCATCGCGGGCAAGCCCGGCTCCCACACAAGCCCCCTCCCACATGGGGTTTTGCGTAAAAAACTGGGGTTATGGGGTTAACCGTACCTGCTTTTCCAGCTCGGCTTTTAAACCGGGTTCGAGTTTGAGTTGGCGGGCCAGCTCATCGAGGTAGGCTTTCTCCATGAAGTTTTCTTCGTCCACCAGCATTACGCTGGCGATGTACATCTCCGCGGCCATTTCCGGCGTGCTGGCCGCGCGGGCGACGTCGGTTGGATCGAGCGGCTTGTTGAGTTCGGCGTGCAACCAGCTTTGCAGCTCGCGGTCGTTATCCAGCTTGGTGAACTCCCCTTCGATCAGCGCACGCTCGCGCTCATCTACGTGTCCGTCGGCCTTGGCGGCCGCCACCAATGCCTTGAGGATGGCCTGGCTGTGCTGCTCGACCTGGGCTGGCGGCAGACGGTCGATGGTCTGCGGTTCGCCTTGCGGCGCGCTGACCTGTTGCGCCTGCCAGTTGCCGTAGGCCTTGTAGGCGATCACACCAAGCGCCGCCAACCCGCCATAGGTCAGGGCCTTGCCGCCCAATTTGCGGGCTTTTTTGTTCCCCAGCAGCAGGCCCATGGCCCCTGCCGCCAGCGCGCCGCCGCCCGCACCGCCGAGCAGGCTGCCCAGGCCGCCACCGCCGAGCAATCCGCCCAAGGCACCTTTATCGTCCGATTTACGTTGGCCACTCGCCTTGTTCTGCAACATATCCTGGCCAGACTTGAGCAACTGATCGAGCAATCCACGGGTATTCATTCGCAGCCTCCAGACACTTGGGTTCGTAGGACCAATAGGCTCCCAGCGTAAAACTAAGTGCCAAAAAGCCACGATCTAGAGTGCTTCCAGATGTAACGCCCGATACAACGGCAGTGGGCGACGAAATGCCTTGTTTCACATACAAAGCCATCACACCGCCATCAACCAATTTTCCTACACGATCGAACCGCTTAAGCTATCCGCCGTCTGTTTATTGTCCGTTGCGTTTGGTCGAAGGCATGTCCGAACCGTTTTTTCTGATCCGCTACGCGCCAGGGCCGGCGCGGGATTCGCTCACGACAGGTTGTCTCTATGCACCGCAGGAATTTGCTCAAAGCGTCTATGGCCATTGCGGCTTACACCGGCTTGTCGGCCAGCGGCCTGTTGGCAGCCCAGGCTTGGGCTGGCAACCGCGCCGCCGATGGCAAGGCCGTGGCCTTCGACTTTGAGTCGCTCAAAGCCCAGGCCAAGCAACTCGCCGGGACCGCTTACAAGGACACCAAACAGGTGCTGCCGCCGACCCTGGCGACCATGACACCACAGAATTTCAACGCCATCGGCTACGACGGCAACCATTCGCTGTGGAAGGAATTGAACGGCCAACTCGACGTGCAGTTCTTCCACGTCGGCATGGGTTTCAAGACACCGGTGCGCATGCACAGCGTTGATCCCAAGACCCGAGAGGCGCGGGAGGTGCATTTCCGCCCCTCACTGTTCAACTACGCGAAAACCACGGTAGACACTAAACAGTTGACCGGTGACCTGGGGTTCTCCGGCTTCAAGCTGTTCAAGGCGCCGGAACTGGACCGGCACGATGTGCTGTCGTTTCTCGGTGCCAGCTACTTCAGGGCCGTGGACTCCACCGGCCAATACGGTCTTTCGGCACGCGGCCTGGCGATTGATACCTACGCGAAAAAGCGCGAGGAATTCCCCGACTTCACGCAGTTCTGGTTCGAAACCCCGGACAAGGATGCCACGCGCTTTGTGGTCTACGCCCTGCTTGACTCGCCGAGCGCCACAGGCGCCTACCGCTTCGATATCGACTGCCAGGCCAACCAGGTGGTGATGGCCATCGATGCACATATCAATGCACGCACGACCATCGAACAACTGGGTATCGCGCCGATGACCAGCATGTTCAGTTGCGGCACCCATGAGCGTCGTATGTGCGACACCATTCACCCACAAATCCACGACTCGGACCGCCTGGCGATGTGGCGCGGCAACGGCGAGTGGATCTGCCGCCCGCTGAACAATCCGGCCAAATTGCAATTCAACGCCTTTGCCGACACCGACCCGAAAGGCTTCGGCCTGGTGCAGACCGACCATGAGTTCGCCAGCTACCAGGACACTGTGGACTGGTACAGCAAGCGCCCAAGCCTGTGGGTGGAGCCCACTACGGCATGGGGCGAAGGCTCCATCGACCTGCTGGAGATCCCCACCACCGGCGAAACCCTGGATAACATCGTGGCCTTCTGGACGCCGAAAAAACCGGTGGCCGCTGGCGACTCGCTCAACTATGGCTACAAGCTGTACTGGAGCGCTTTGCCACCGGTGAGCACGCCGTTGGCACAGGTCGACGCCACACGTTCAGGCATGGGTGGTTTTACCGAAGGTTGGGCGCCGGGTGAGCATTACCCCGAAGTGTGGGCACGTCGGTTTGCCGTGGACTTCAAGGGTGGCGGCCTGGACCGCTTGCCAGCCGGTACCGGGATCGAGCCGGTGGTGACCTGCTCCCACGGTGAAGTGAAAGATTTCAGCGTGTTGGTGCTCGACAACATCAAGGGCTATCGCATTCTGTTCGACTGGTACCCGACCAGCGACAGCGTGGAGCCAGTGGAGCTGCGTCTGTTTATCCGCACCCAGGACCGCACACTGAGTGAAACCTGGCTGTACC